>DASVVI010000435.1:0-12597 GCA_036386635.1 Longimicrobium sp. | reverse complement strand
ATAGTTGTCGAAAGTTAGTATCGGAGGTGAAGAGATGAAGAACCGGGTTCCACTGGAAGAGCTGAAGCGGGTGCTTCCGGGGGCGCAGTTGAAGAGGCTGGCGCTCAAGCACAAGACGGACGCCTGCAACCAGGTGCGTCTGCCCGGCTCGGCAGTCTTCGTGAGCCTGCTGGACGCGCTGCTCAACCATGGGGTGGTCACGACCCGCCTGCTGGAGGAGCTCTACGAGCAGCGCACGGGACGGTCCGCCGATCACTCCAGCTTCGCCGCGCGCCTGCAGAAGATTCCGGCCGAGTACTTCCGCGAGATCTACAGCGATCTCCATGAACGCCTGGCGCCGCAGGCCAGCGCGGCCGAGCAACGGGCGCTACGGGTGCGCCGGGCGGACGCCACGGTGGTTGCGCTCTCGGCCAAGCTGCTCTCCTGGGGCCTGTCGTGCGGGAACCGGAAGAAGGCGCGGGCCAAGCGCCAGGTGAAGGCGGTCTGGAGCCTGGAGGAGGATGGCCTTCCTTCGATCCTGCGCCTGTGCAAGGAACAGAGCGAGCTCAGCGACTGTGTTGCGATGGGCGATGCCATCCTGGAGCACGCGAGGCGGGCGGATCTGTGGGTTTTCGACCAGGGCTGCCATGACCGCGAACGCCTCTTCGCGCTACATGAGAAGGGAGCGTACTGGCTCACGCCGCACGGGCAGCAGGCGCTCCTGGGGCGGCGCACCGTGTGGGAGGCGGACCCTGAGACGCGCCCGAAAGCCGAGCCGGGCAAAGGCGAGCCGCCCTGCTGGGTGGAGCGCGTGGAAGCGGCGCACTTCGGCAACAGCCAGGAGACGCGTGCGAAGCAGGCGCAGTGGGCGAAGATGCCGCTCCTGGTGGTGCACCTGCGGCGCTGGGATCAGCGAGGGTCCAAGTGGGTGCCGCTGGTGCTGATGACCAACCTGCCGCTCCGCGAAGAAGGGGATGGGGCGGGCCCCTTCACCTGGGCAGAGCTGGCGGAGGTGTACCGGCAGAGATGGGAGATCGAGGTGCTTTTCAAGTTCTTGAAGCAGCACCTGGGCTACTCGCACCTGACGAGCCGAAGCGAGAACGGGTGCGAAGTGATGGCTTACATGAGCCTGATCGCAGCACTGCTGCTGATCTGGTACAAGCGCCGGAGCGGGATCGACCGGGGGTGGAAATCGGTACGCTCCTGGTTTGCTCACGATCTGCGCGGGTGGGTCGAGCAGGCACTCCGTGCAGCGCTCGCACCGCCCGACCCGATACCCGCACCCTGAGCTTTCGACAACTGTGCGATTCATCGCGCCCGTGCCCGGCGCAGGGGGAATGCCTGGCATGTGCATCCGGCCGGCACGTTGCAGCACGTGGCAGTTCTTGCGCTTGACTTGCGGCTGCTTCGGGTCCAGAATGGGCGCCGTCGCGGGGGTCCGCGGTTGGACAGGAACCAGGAGGATGAATTGCACGCCACCACCGCCGGCGCGTGGCCGGCACCCTTTGCCCCGAGCGGACGAAGCACGTCCGTGTTCTGCGCCCTGATGGCGCTCTGCCTCTGCGCCGCGCCCGCCGCCGCGCAGCAGCCCGCAACACCCGCCCGCACCGGCGCGGCCGTTCCGGAGCCCGGCTTCTGGGAGCGCCTCCGCGCCGAGGCGCGCCGCTTCCGCGAGCTGAACGCGAATCCGTTTTCGTACGCCACGCGCTACCGCATCTCGCACGAGCTGGCGAGCTCCATCCACGACGCGGCCCGTACAGAGGGGATCGACCCCGAGCTGGCGTTCCGGCTGGTGCGCGTGGAAAGCAACTTCAACCCGCGCGCCCGCAGCTACGCCGGCGCCATGGGGCTCACGCAGCTGATGCCGGGCACCGCGCGCTCCATCGACCGCCGCATGGCCGACCGCGCTCGCCTCCTGGATCCCGAGGCCAACCTGCGCGTCGGCTTCCGCTACCTGCGCACCCTCCTGCGCCACTACGACGGCGACGTCCGCCTGGCCCTCCTCGCGTACAACCGCGGCGAGAACGGCGTGGACCGCGACCTCAGGCGCGGGCGCGACCCGGAGAACGGGTACTCGGGCAAGGTGCTGGGGCGGGGAGCCGACCGGTACCGCGGCGCCGGGGTGGTGGAGCAGTAGCGAGCAGCGAAACAGGAGTTAGGAAAGACGGCCCGCCGCGACAGTGTCGTGGCGGGCCGGCGTGCGTCCTGAACCGGGGCCCCCGCGGTCCCGACTTTGCAACCCGCCCCGGGCCTGGCGGCGAGCCGCCCAGCGTACACACCGCAGACGGAGACCGACGCGCAATGTCCTCGATCAACCGCCCCCTGGCGGGGCCCACGCTCAGCTACGACCTGGCCGCGGAGGCCGCACGGCTCCGGCAGGATCCCATGTACCAGCAGAGCGGCAAGCTGGGCCACGCGCTGGTCAAGAACGGGCGCTTCCGCGTCATCCTCACCGCGCTCGCCGCGGGGCAGTCCGCCGAGACGGCCAACGCGGACTCGGCGATGAGCATCCAGGTGCTGGAGGGCTCGCTCCAGGTGCGTGCGGACGGCGGCGAGCAGGAGCTGCGGCAGGGGCAGCTCATCTTCACCGCGCCCGGCGACGCCCACGACATCAGGGCCGCGCAGGACTCGCTCATCCTGATCACCGTCTCCGCCCAGAACGACGACTTCCGCCCCGGCGAGTCGCGCACCGGCTCGGGCGCCAACCCGTGACCTGCGCCACCGCGTGAGGGCACCGGGGCGGCGCAAGCGTCCCACAGGGAGGACGGACGAGGCAAGTGGTTGCACCGCTTGCACCTACGATGCGCGTGGCACCGCCCTTGCCCTGTGTGGACGGCTCGACGGGGTGACGACGGAAACCAGGAAGGAGATCGAGCCATGAAGGCCAGAATACTCGGGCTGCGGTTGGTGGCGCTCGCCGCGATGCTCTCCGCCACGGGGTGCGCGCAGGCAGGGGCGCTCGGCGAGATCCTGGGAGGCGTGATGGGGCCCCAGGGACAGGGGCAGGGGCAGGGCGGCCAGGTGGTCGGCGAGATCCAGGGGATCGACGCGCGGCAGGGGATGATGCAGATCCGCACGCAGAACGGGCAGACCGGCAACGTCTACTTCGACCAGAACACCCGCGTCGTCTACCAGCAGCGCGAGTACGCCGTGACGGCGCTGGAGCGCGGCGACGTGGTGGCGTTCCAGGTGCAGCAGGACCAGCGCGGCAACGCCTACACCAACTACATCCAGGTGCAGCAGAGCGTGCAGGACCGCTCGGGGCAGAGCTCGCAGCAGCAGGGCGGCGTCTACAACGGCGGAACGGGGGGCGGGACGTACGGCAACAACAACGTCCAACGCTTCGCGGGCACGGTGGGCTACATCGACACGCAGCGCGGTTCGTTCGAGCTGCGCACCCAGAACGGCGCGGCGCAGGTGGCGCTCCCCTACGGCGCCAGCGCGCAGGATGCCCAGCGCTTCCGCGCGCTGCGCAGCGGGCAGAGCGTGACGCTCGATGGCCAGATGGTGGCGCAGGGGCGCATCGACCTGGTGCGCTTCGTCAACTAGGCGGTTCCAGGGGCGGATACGAAAAGGCGCACCCGGCGAGGGTGCGCCTTTTCCGCGTCCGGCAGTGACGCGAGCGCCACCGGACCGCCACCGCGCGTAAACGTCTGGCGCACAACGACAAATTGCGTTATAGTGGGCGCCCGCGAATCGTACCCGCCTCGCCCCTCACCGAGCCATCCCAGTGCAAAAGATCGCTCTCGCCGCTGCCGCGGCGCTCGTCTGCGCCATGCCTGCCGCCGCGCAGTCTACCCGCGTCCGCGAGGTCCCGCGCCGCCCCGTGCTGTGGGCGCAGGCGGACACCAACAACGCCAACACGTACTACCTGCACGGCGTCAACCGCATCGCGGACCGCCCGGCGGAGGCGGCGGCCGCCTTCTACTGGGCGGCGCGGCTGCAGCCCGGGTGGGCGGAGCCGCTGTACGGCCGCCGCGTGGCGCTGCTGATGTCCGACCCCGACCGCCTCGTCCGCTACATGGAGAACAACCGGGGCACCATCCGCTCGGCCGAGATCCAGGCGATCGACTCGCTCCAGCTCAGGGCGCTCTCGCTGGATCCGTTCCTGGTGGAGACGTTTGAGCGGCCGATGATGCGGGTGTACATGACGCGCGCGGTGATGGAGAACATGCGCAGGGAGACGGGTGACGCCAACTCGGCGCTGGCGGCGCACCTGGTAGAGACCTGGCTCCGCAGCAGCGACCCCGTGATGCGCGCCCGGGTGGCGTACAGCGAGGGGCGCTTTCCGCAGGCGCTCGGCGAGTACGAGCGGGCGCTGGCGCGCGCCACCTCCCGCGACAAGCCGTACATCCACCCGCTGGTGGGGAGGATCCACTTCTTCACGGGCAACCTGGCCAAGGCCGCGGAGCACTTCACCGCCGCCGCCGAGGGGATGCGCAAGGAAGACGCGCGCGACCTGGTGCTCGTCTACCAGAGCAAGGCGCTGATGGAGCACAGCCTGGGCGCCGTGTACGAGAAGATGGGGAACGCGACGGCGGCGCAGGAGGCCTACGGGCGCGCGCTGCAGGAAGACCTGTCGTTCGCCCCCGCGCACCGCGCCCTGAGCACGCTGGCGATGGCGCGCGGCGACACCGCCACCGCCGTGAGCGAGCTGGCGCTGGCCGTGGAGCTGAGCCCGGACGACGCCGCGGCCCGCGTGCAGTACGGGCTGCTGCTGGTGCGCACCCGCAAGGCCCAGGAAGCCGTCGCCGAGTTCACGCGCGCCGCCGAGCTGGAGCCGTACTACGCCGCCCCGCACCTGATGCTGGCGCGCCTGTACGACTCCTCGGGGATGCCGCAGGAGGCGCTCGACAACTACCGCGCGTACGTGGCGCGCGCCGCCCGCGACGACGCGGGCTACGCCAACGCGCAGGAGCGGATCGCCACCCTCGACGCCCAGATCAAGGCCATGCCGTGAGGCGCACCATCCTGGCGGCCGCCGCCGCGGCCCTCCTTCCGCTCGCCGCGGCGGCGCAGGAGGGGGTCGTGCGCCCGCGCAGCACCGCCGAGGACCTGCAGATGTTCAGCCAGGTCCTCAACCAGATCCGCGTGAACCACCCGGACTCCATCGACACTCACCGCCTCTTCATGGCCGCGGTGGAGGGAATGGTGCGCGCCGCCGATCCGCACTCGTACGTCATCACCTCGGCACGCCTGTCGCCGCAAAAGGAAAAGGACTACCGCGAGGGCCGTCTCTTTCCCGTGCCCATCGAGTGGGACTTCGCGCGCGGCACGCCGGTGGTGCGGAGCGTGGCGCCTGGGTCCGCGGCGGCGCGGCAGGACATCCTCCCCGGCGACGTCCTCGTCGCCGCCGACGGGCACCCGGTCCGCGCGGAGAGCCCCTTCGAGCTGGAGGTGGTGCTCTCGGGTCCCCGTAACTCCACCGTGGCCCTGCGGCTGGAGCGCGAGCGCGTCGACGGCTCGGTGGCCGAGCTGGAGCGCACCGTCCGCCGCGAGCGCTCCGAGGAGGGCACCGCCGTCCCCGCCGTGCTGAAGCTGGACGACAGCACGGGCTACGTGCGCGTGACCACCTTTTCCAACATGCGCGCCGCCGAGGACCTCCACGCCGCCCTCGCGAAGCTGGAGGGCACGGGGATGCGCCGCCTTCTGCTGGACCTGCGCGACAACGGCGGTGGCATGGTGGACGAGGCGTCGAAAGTCGCGGGCGAGTTCCTTCCCGGAGGCACCGTCGTCTACTCGTCCGAGGGCCGCAAGGCCGACGTTGCCGAGACGGTGCGCGTGCAGCGCTCCTTCTGGCGTCGCGAGCGGCAGTACCCGGTGGTGCTGATGGTGAACGGGGGCACCGCCAGCGCATCGGAGCTGGTGGCGGGCGCGCTGCAGGATCACGACAGGGCGCTGGTGGTGGGGCGCCCCACCTTTGGCAAGTCGCTGCTGATGCGCGGCTTCCCCATGACCGACGGCTCGGCGATCATGCTGGTGATCGGCCACATCAAGACGCCGTGCGGCCGCGTGGTGCAGCGCCAGTACCGCGACGTGCGCGTGAACGACTACTACCGCATGGCCCGCACGGCGCGCGACACCGCCGGGCGCCCCTCCTGCCGCACCACCGGCGGGCGCGTGGTGTACGGCGGCGGCGGCATCTTTCCCGACGTGGTCACCCCCGAAGCGGAGCCGGACCCGCTCTGGCTCGCCCGCCTGCGCGAGGAGGACCTTCCCACGCGCTGGATCGGCGGCTACCTGAGCGCCAACGCCGCCGCCTTCCCCTCGACCGACGCCCTAGCCGCCTCGCCGCGCCTTCCCGATGCCGCGCTGGCGGACTTCCGCGCCTTTGCCGCGCGCGCCGGCCACACGCTCCCTACCGGCTCGGACGCGGATGCGCGGCTGCAGCGCGTCCTGGCCCGCGGCATCGCCTTCGCCAAGTGGGGCGACACCGGTTACTACCGCCTCGTCGCCGTTACCGATCCGCAGGTCCGCGAGGCCGCGTCGCAGTTCGGCAAAGCGGCGGAGGTGCTGCGGCCCGCTCCGTGAGGTTGAACAGCGGTTTCACACAGAGACGCGGAGGGGCAAGGAAAGAACGGCAGGAGGGTTTCTCTGTGTCTCGTTCTTGATCTCCGTGCCCTTCGTGCGACACCCGTTGTTGCAAGGCAGGCAAATGAAAGCGCCCCGCGGATAGACTCCGCGGGGCGCTTCTTTACGCAGAGACAATCTGGAGAGCCCCAGGTTCAGGCGGCCAGCCACAGGTCGTGTGTCTCGTCCCTCTTGGTGACGATCTCCTGTTTCGAGAGACCGTCTTCCATGAGACGCTCCGCCACGAGCGCCTCGATTTCGGACCTCAGTGCGGTTGCTTCCGCTGCGATGTGCTCGAGGCGATCGAGAAGATCCGCGGCTTTATCCGGGGAGGCGAGCACCGCCTGGCCCTCGATCCCGCTCCGGTGCACGAGCCAGTGGCGCTCGTCTGCGAATACCGCGAGCCGATGGGCGAGGCCGCCGAGAAGCGGGTGCTTGCCACGAAGGCTGGAAAGCATCTGGCGTACGCTCCGCTGGTCGATGCAATCGAGCAGTGTTAGTGCTTCAGCGCCCGCTTCCTTTGGGGAACGCTTCTCGGCAAGAACCAGGTACGTGAAGAGCGACGCCCCCAGCTTCTGCGCGTGGAGGAGGCATTTCGCCGTCCATGTCTGCACCTCCTCTGCGGCCACCCGCCTGATGAGCGCATCCCGCTCCTCGGGGGTGAACCGGGCCGCGACCCTGCCCCGGACCGCGCCTGAAAAATCATGGGCGGGCAACATCTCGAACTCAGGGTCCTTCTTCATACAACCTCCGCTCGTGTTTCGTCGCCTTCCGCGCACTGATGATGCGGACGGCATCACCCCTCTGGGTGAACACCACGTACAACAGACGCCGACGAAAGGACTGGCCGATCAGCAGAAGGCGTTCCTCTTCGACGGAGTGCTCCGAATCCGTGCTTTCCAGCACGAGCGGATCGGTGAATACGGTCTGCGCCTCACCGAACGAGATGCCATGCTTCAAACTGTTCTTCGTCGCCTTCTCCGGATCGTGCTCGAAGAGAAAGCCTGACACCGGTGCCTCCTCGTCCGAGAAACATTACTTGTGCCCTGCCATTCATCCAAGCTCAATGAACTCTGCCCTCCTCGCAAGACCGAGCTAGTATTCCGCCATGTACATGACGATTCGGTGCTGCAGCATGCGCCATTGGAGCGCCCGTAGAGCGTTTGGCGCCAGCGGTTTGCATATCGAATACAGGGTGCTTGCGCGGGTGATTCTTTCCTTCATATTTGGCCGTCCGGATGTGTTTCGCAGATCAACCGGCAGGTACGAGATGGCCAAGACGATGATGGAGAAAAGCGCCGCGATGGCGCCCGCTCCGGTGTTGCCGGGCGGCAAGCTGATCGACGTGTACGTCGTTCCCAGGGATGGGAAGTGGCTGGTGCGCGTGCGCGGGGTGCTGCGCAGCACCCACAAGACCCGCGACCAGGCAATCAGCGCCGCGATGAAGATCGCTCACCAGACGGAGTGCAACGTCGTGGTACGCGGTCTGGACGGGAAGATCGAGAAGCGGCTCTCCGGCGCGCTTGTGGACGCGATGATGCTGAAGATGTGGAAGCGCCTGTACGCGCGTCACCTGCGAGGGGAGATCTGACGCCATGGAGCGGTGCACCGCGTGACCTACGACACCAACGTTATGATTCGATACCGCCCGGCGACCTTCCCCGCCGGGTTTTTTATGTCTGCCGTCGTAATACAGGAGCTAACCGCTGGCGCAAAAGACGCGTCGGATGTCCGCGAGTTCGAACAGTTCCGAAAGCACTATGAGGCCATGGATCGCCTGCTGGTGCCTACGGGAGAGGACTGGTGGCTCGCGGGTAAGGTGTTGAACTCGCTCCACCGTGGGCTCAAGTCCCACAGGAGGGGGCACGTCACGGCGATCTCGAAAGGAGAGCAGCAGCGCATCCTGCGGGACGTGCTCATCGCGCTGACGGCCCGGCGAGCGGGCGCGACCGTCGTCACGGAGAACGTCTCGGACTTCGAAAAGATCCGAAACTTCTGCAACGTCAGGATCGTGCGGCCCGCTGAGATCCTCTGAGCCGGCCGGCCCCGGCTACCATGCGCCCCGTATCCGCTTCACCGAATCGCGGGTGTCCGCGGAGAAGCGCGCGAGCTCGATGTCCGTGACGAGGCCGAGGGCGTCCATCTGCGCGAGCTGTATGCGGGCCACGGAGCGGCGGGGGTCGTTGAACGTGTCGGCGATGGTGCGGTCCCGCTTCGCGAGCAGGCGGTAGAGGCGGATGTAGCGCTCGTGGTTCGTCTCGCGCTCGTCCGCGAGGATGGCGGCGCTCTCTTCCAGCACGCGGGCGCAGTAGCGGTCGAGCGCCGCCTCGCGCACGGCACGGAACAGCTTCCAGTCGCTTTCCGGGATTTCCCTCATGTGGGGCCTCCTGGGTTCAGTTCCGCGGCGCCGCGCCCTGGGCGATGCGCGGGAGGGTGAAGGAGAAGGTGCTCCCCGCGCCCGGGCGGCTCTCGCCGGCGAGGGTGCCGCCGTGCGCGGCCACGATCTCGCGCGCGATGGCGAGGCCCAGGCCGGCGCCCGTTCCGCGGCCGTTGCCGAGCATCGACTCCAGCTTCGCGGGCGGAATGCCGGCGCCGCTGTCGGCCACGAAGAAGCGCACGGTGGCCTCCGAGCTCTCGGTGCCCAGGCGGATGGTGCCGCCGGGCGGGGTGTAGCGGATGGCGTTCCCCACCAGGTTCCCGAACACCTGCAGGACGCGCTCCGGGTCCGCCCACACCCACACCGGCTCGGCCGAGGCGACCACCAGCTCGATCCCGCGGTCCTCGGCGAGCGGGCGGCCGACGCACGCGGCGTCCACCACCAGCGCGCCCGCTGCGAATGGGCGCGGGGAGAGGCGGCTCGCACGCTCGCCCGCGGGGCCCTGCGTCAGGTCCTGGATCAGCCGCTGCATCTGCTCGGCGGAGCGCAGGATGCCACGCACCACGTCCCACGAGTCGGGGCAACCGAGGGCGCCGGGCGTCTGCAGGAGGAGGTCGGCGTTGAGGAGGACCACCGCCAGCGGGTTGTTCAGGTCGTGCGACACCATGGCGCGGAAGCGCTCCTGTTCATCCGCGATCCGCTTGCGCTCGGTGACGTCCACCATGATGCCGCGCAGTTGCCGCACCACGCCGTCGTCGTCGCGCACCAGCCGGACGACGTCCCAGATCCACCTTGCCGTGCCGTCGGCGGCGGCGACGCGGTACTCGAGCTGGCTGTCGAGACCCTCCCGAAGACCGCGCAGGCAGGTCTCCACCGCCTCGTCGCGGTCTTCCGGGTGAAGGATCTTCATCCAGAAGCCGTCCTCCGTCCACGCCTCGGGCGGGTAGCCCAGGATGCGCTCCGCCTGCGGGCTCACGAAGGTGAACTGAAAGGTTTCCGCATCCGCCTCCCACACGATTGCGTCCAGCGAGCCGATCAGTTCGTGGTAGTAGCTTTCGAGCGGTGTGGCGGCGTGGAGGTCCATTCGAACGGGAAGGCGGATCGGGAACGTGGATTCGTCAGGGCGGCAACGATAATCATCGCACGTATGGCGAACAAGCGGCGCGATTCCGCCGGATTTTTGAGAGCAAGTCTGCGTGATGCCCTTCTATTAGAAATGCCCGGCACGAGCTCCTTCTGACGTTCGCCCTCCGCTCACCCGCCGCTTTCCGCGCGTCCCTCCCGTGCCCGGACGATGGAAGAAAAGGAGCGCATGCGCAGCTCGGCGGAGGTGAGGCTGGTGCGGGCGAGCGCATCCTCCTCGGCGATGGCGCCGCACCCCACGGCGCGGAGGAAGAAGTTGAGGAGTCCCTGCCCGGTGGCCGCGTCGTCGAAGGCGCTGCCGACGCGGGTGGCTCGCGCGGCGCGCTCCACGAAGTTGCGCAGGCGCTCGCCGGCAGCGTCGACGCCTTCCAGGAAGAAGCCGTACACCGCGGCGTAGCGCGACACGAGCTGCGCCGGATGCAGGTCCCAGCCCTGGTAGAAGCCCGATGCCAGGCCGTGCCTCACGTCGTCGTGATGCACGCGCCATCCGCGATAGACCGCGGCTTGGTTCTCCGCATCCTGATCGGCGCTCAGCTCGCCGCGGTGCGGGGCGACGGGGAGGAGCGTGGTGGCGCCGTCCGACCAGCGCACGCCGCTCCCCGCGAGCGACACCTGCATTGCGTGGCGCGCCCAGTCGCATGCGGGGTGGCGCAGGTGCTGGTGGGCGGCGGTGATCCCCAGCGCCGCCGTGTAGTCGTACGCGCCGAAGTGTGCGGCGACGACCCGGCCGCGACCCCCGCGCACCAGCCCCGGGAGCGCCGCGCGACCCTCGTCGTCGAACAGTGCCTCGGGCGTCTCCACCATCAGCTCGATGCGCAGCGTGCCTGCCGCGATTCCGTGCTCCGCCTCCAGCCGTTCCAGAAGGAGCGCCAGAAGCTCCGTTTGCTCCGGCACCGTCACCTTGGGGAGCGTGACGACGAAGCCCGGCGGCAGGACGCCGCCCGTGGTGCGCAGCAGCGTGTCCGCGAAGCGCTGCAGTGTACGGATGGCGCGGGCGCGCGTCTCCATCGTCAGCGCCTTGACGCGGATGCCGATGAAGGGCGGGAGCGTCCTCCCCGCCATGCCGCGGGCGACTTCGCGGGCGGCGGATTCGGCGTGCTCGTCTTCCTCGGCGTCGGGGCGCACTCCGTAGCCGTCTTCGAAGTCGATGCGGAAGTCCTCCACCGGCTCGCGGTGCAGCTTGGCACGCGCGCGCTCCCACACCGCCTCCGCGTGCGCGTCCGTTCCCAGGGCGTTCGCGAGGGTGGGTGCGTCCGGTGCGTAGCGGTCGAGCGCTTCCAGTGCGCGGGCGCCCAGGCGTGGCGCGGTGTCCGCGCGGAACAGGTGCGCTCCGCCGTACACGGTGTGCACGGGCTGGCGGTCTGCGCGCTCTCCCGTACGTGCGTGAGACAGGGCGCGGGTCAGCCTTGCGTCGGCGTCTTCGAGATCGGACATCGGGTTGGTCGATGGGCATTGGCGGACCGCACCCTCGCGCGATACCGTCCGTGCCGTTGCGGGGTATTATACGATGTGGGAATGGAAGGCGCCGGTATGGCGGGTATTCGCCCCGGCGGCGGGGGCGGCGCATCGGCAGGGCACGGGCAGCCACGTGGGGCGGCCCCTACAGCGTTTGGGTGCGAAGGTGCGGGGGCCGGGGTGCGGCGAGGGTGGGCGGACACGCAGGTCCGCCCCTACGAAGGCGGGTGTGGAGGGGCAGTGGTCGGGGAAAGGCGAGGGTGTGATCGTCTCCCGCCGTTGTGACGGTAGTTCATGCCTGAACGACAGCGGGAAAGGGGAAGCTACCGCCGCGATGACAGCAGCGGGAATGCAGGTGGTGTGTTATATTAAGTGCATCAAACAAGCGTACTTAGACACGTTTGGGGTGGCTGGGGAGGGGCGGTTTTCGCGTGGCAGGGCTTGTGCGAAACGCCACCCGCAGCACGCCGTCCGGGCCGCACGAGGCGCGGCGGACGGCGACCCCTTCTTGAAGGAAGGATGACCAGATGAGTGAACGACTGATGCTGCCCGTTCTCCCGCTCCGGGAGACGGTCGTGTTTCCCGGGACCGCGGTGCCGATCTCGGCCGGGCGGCCGGGGACGCTGCAGGCCGTCGAGGCCGCGCTCGCCGGCGACCGGCGCATGCTGGCCGTGGCCCAGCGCGAGAACCGCGACGAGGTGGAGGCGGAGAACCTCTACACCGTGGGCACCGTGGTGCGCATCGCCCAGGTGCAGCGCGGCAACGGCGGCGTGCAGCTGCTGATCCAGGGCGAGGGGCGCGCCCTCGCGCTCCAGTACGTGGCGCCGGAAGGCCGCGGGCTCGCCGCGCACGTCCGCGAGATGAACGACCTGGAGCCCATCGCGGCCGACGATCCCGCCTTCCTCGCGCTCTACCGCGAGCTTCGTGACCGCGCCGCCGAGCTGGGCAAGCGCCGCGGCATTCCGCCCGAGATGCTGCAGCAGTTCATGAGCGGCGTCACCGAGCCGGGGCCGTTCGCGGACCTGGTGGCGTTCTACGTGGAGATGGGGACCGAGGCCAAGCAGAAGCTCCTC
>DASVVI010000434.1:0-2883 GCA_036386635.1 Longimicrobium sp. | reverse complement strand
CCGGAGGGGTTGCCCATCACGGCGACGAGCTCGCGTGAGGGGCGGGGGCGCTCGAAGAGCGACTTGCTCGCCTCACCGAGGAGCTGCTCGAGCACGATGGCGGCGAGCACCAGGGCCGCGGGGCGCAGTCCCGCGAGCCGCCAGGTTCCCAGCACGGCGATCGCCATGAGGATGAACTTGGATGGCGCGAAGGCGGTGGAGATGAACCCCGGCACCCAGTCCGTGCCGGGCGAGAGGGACTGGACGGCTCGCGCGAGGGCGACGTCGCCTGGCAGATAGGGAGTCATGGCCACGGCTGCACTGACGACCACGGTGCAGAGCGCGGCGATCACGAGTTCGCGGAGGGGGAGACCCTGAGGCGGCATGGCGCGCGAATCTAGCGCTCCGCCTGGTACTTGTGAGCCCGAGTGGCGACAGCGCCGTCAGAAAGGTCGGAAGAAAGGGCCCTGCCGGCGAACGTGCAGGGGGAGATCACTGCGGGCCAGCTGAGGGTGAACTGGCGGCCGGCGATTCTCCATGCAGTGACGTCCTCCCGGCTGGGAGCGAGCCTCATTGGTGGTCTCGCGAGCCATGGCGAGCCTGGGCCAGAAGGAAGGCGTGCACGGAAGCTTGGACCGCGTGCGGGCCGTGCCATTCGAGGCGCTCGAGCTGCCGCTGGTTGGCCTCTGGGCATAGGATGTCAGAGGTAGGATATACCGTGGCGTGATGAACGAGGGATGGGGTGGGCAGTGGGCGGTGGGGCTTGCGGCTCCCGAGGGCGAAAAGCATCCTGGAACTATGAGTGACCAGCCGGTGCGGCGCGGGGCCACATATGAGGATCTGGAGAAGCTGCCGCCCGAGGTCATCGGTGAGCTGATCGAGGGAGACCTGTACGCCAGCCCGAGGCCTGCCTCGAGGCACTCGATGGCGACGACCGTGCTCAGTGACGAGTTGGTGGGACCGTTTGCCCGGGGCAAGGGTGGGCCGGGTGGCTGGGTACTGTTGTTCGAGCCGGAGCTGCACTTGGGGCGGAATGTGCTGGTGCCAGACATGGCGGGCTGGCGGCGTGAGCGAATGCCCGAGATGCCAGACACCGTGGGATTCACCCTGGTACCGGACTGGGTCTGCGAGGTGCTTTCGCCCTCGACGGTGGTCCTGGACCGGGGACGGAAGTTGGGCGTCTACGCGCGCAAGGGCGTCAAGCACCTGTGGCTGGTAGACCCCGTAGCGCAGATGCTGGAGGTGTACCGCTTGGAGGAGGGTCGCTGGTCGCTGCTGGACACGCACGTGGGCGCGGTGGAGGTACGTGCCGAGCCCTTCGAGGCTCATGCGCTGGAGCTGGGAGCGCTCTGGGCACGCTGAAAAAACTTCGGGCGCCTCACGAAGCCGTGAGACGCCCGAGTTCCTGTGTCGAACGGACGTGGACGGAGGCTTACGCCTCGCCGCGCTCCTCGCGCTTGCGGTCGCGCTCGGCCCGGTAACGCTCGCCCACCGCCAGCGCCTTCTTGCGCATGCGCACCGACTTGGGCGTCACCTCCACCAGCTCGTCGTCCGCGATCCACTCCAGCGCCTTTTCGAGCCCCATCTCCCGCGGCGGCGTGAGGATGACGTTCTCGTCGCGGCCCGCCGCGCGGATGTTCGTCAGCTTCTTCTCGCGGCAGCAGTTGACGTTCAGCTCCGAGGGGTGCGCGTGCTCGCCGATGATCATCCCCTCGTACACCGTCACGCCCGCGCCGATGAAGAGCGCCCCACGCTCCTGGATGCTGAACAGCGCGTACGGCACCGTCTCGCCCAGGCGGTCGGACACCATCGCCCCGTTGCTGCGCTTGGGGATGTAGCCGAACCACGGCTCGTAGCCGTCGAACTGGCTGCTCATGATGCCCTCACCGCGCGTAATCGTGAGGAACTCCGAGCGGAACCCGATCAGCCCGCGCGCCGGGATGCGGAACTGCAACCGCGTACGCCCGCCGCCCAGCTGCACCATGTCCGCCATGCGCCCCTTGCGAGGCCCCAGCCGCTCCGTCACCGCGCCCACGCTGTTCTCGGGCACGTCGCACACCAGCAGCTCCATGGGCTCGTGCAGCTGCCCGTCGATCGTCTTCGTCACCGGCTCGGGGTTGGACGCCGTCAGCTCGTAGCCCTCGCGGCGCATCGTCTCGATGATGACCGCCAGCTGGAGTTCTCCGCGGCCCACCACCTTGAACGCGTCCGGCGTCGCCGTGTCCTCCACGCGGATGGCCACGTTACGGTAGGACTCGCGGTACAGCCGCTCGCGTAGCTGGCGCGAGGTGACGTACTTGCCCTCCTTGCCCGCCAGCGGACCGTCGTTCACCCGGAAGATCATCATCATCGTGGGCTCTTCCACGGTGATGCGCGGCAGCGCGATGGGCTTCTCGGGGTGAGACACCGTGTCGCCGATCGAGATGTCCTCGATGCCCGCGATGGAGATGATCTCGCCAGGGCCCGCGTCCGCGATCTCCGCGCGCTTCAGGCCCTGGTAGCCGTACAGCTTGACGATCTTGCCCTGCTGAACCTTGCCGCCCTCGCGCACCACCGCCACCGGCATGTTGGGCGTGAAGCGGCCCGCCTGCACGCGGCCCACCGCGAGGCGGCCCACGTAGTCGTCGTAGTCGAGGTTCGCCACCAGCAGCTGCGGCGTGTCGTGGTCGCTCGCCGGCGGAGGCGGGATGTGGCTGAGGATCGCCTCGAACAGCGGCTCCAGCGTCTTGCCCTTCTCCTCCAGCTTCAGCGAGGCCTGGCCCTGGCGCGCGATCGTGTAGAGCACCGGCATCTCGAGCTGCTTATCGTCCGCGCCCAGATCGATGTAGAGCGAGTAGACGTGGTCCAGCACCTCCGGGGCGCGGGCGTCCTGACGGTCGATCTTGTTGATGACCAGCACCGTCT
>DASVVI010000433.1:0-2350 GCA_036386635.1 Longimicrobium sp. | reverse complement strand
AGACGCACCTGGTTGCAGGCGTCCGTCTTGTGCTTGAGCGCCAGCCTCTTCAACTGCGCCCCCGGAAGCACCCGCTTCAGCTCTTCCAGTGGAACCCGGTTCTTCATCTCTTCACCTCCGATACTAACTTTCGACAACTATGCGATTCATCGCGCCCACCCTCGCCCCCACCCCGATGCCCGCCCCACGCACCCGACATCCGTAGGGGCAGACCTGCGTGTCTGCCCGCCCTCGCCCCCACCTCGATCCCCGCCCTTCGCACCGGATCCCTGTAGGGGCAGCCCAACGTGGCTGCCCGTGCCCTCCCCGGCGCCATCGCCCGCGTTCCGCGCCGCCCGCTACCCTCCCACCTGGCTCAACGCCCGCAGCCCCCCGCTCCCCTCATCGCTCCCCTGCACCAGCCAGTGGCGCTCGGGCTTGATGCGCAGGGTGTGACGGATCAGCGGCTCCAGCGGCTCGCCGCGGCGGAGCGGATCGCGCAGGGCGGTGTGGAGGTCGCCGAAAAGGCAGGGCCGGAGCTGGCCGTCCGCGGTGAGGCGCATGCGGTTGCAGGTGCCGCAGTAGTTGTGGCTCATCGGCGTGATGACGCCGACCGTCCCCGCCGCGCCGTCGAAGGCGTAGTATTTCGCCGGCCCGTTGCCGCGCGGCCCCGCCACCGGCCGCAGGTCGCCGATGCGGGCGATGCGCCCCAGCGTCTCCTCCGATGACACGTACTCGTCCTGCGACACGCCCAGGTTGTCGCCGGTCGGCATCACCTCGATGAAGCGGACGTGCCAGGGCCGCTCGCGCGTGATGGCGGCGAACGCCTCCACCTCGTCGTCGTTGCGGCCGCGCATCACCACGCAGTTGACCTTGATGGGGAAGAAGCCGGCGCGCTCCGCCGCCTCAAGCCCATCCAGGATCGCCCGCGCGGAGCCCGCACGCCGCGAGATGGCGTCGATGCGCTCGGGGATCAGCGAGTCGAGCGAGACGTTGACGCGATCCAGCCCCGCGGAGCGCAACGCATCCGCGTGCTCGCCCAGGAGGACGGCGTTGGTGGAGAGGGCGATGTCCTCGATGCCGGGGACCGCACGGAGGATGCGCACCAACGACGGGAGATCACGGCGCACGAGCGGCTCGCCGCCGGTGATGCGCACGCGGCGCAGCCCCAGACCCGCCATCGTCCCCACGATCTCGCCGATCTCTTCGTACGAGAGGAGCTCCTCGCGGCGCAGCCAGGGGAGGCCTTCCTCCGGCATGCAGTAGACGCAGCGGAGGTTGCACTTGTCCGTCACCGAGATGCGCAGGTACTCGATGCGGCGGCCGAAGCCGTCCGTCATCGGCCCGTGCTCGGGGATGGCGTTCTCGGCGACGACGGGAAGCGCACCACCGAGCTGCACCAGGCGCGTCATCCGACAGCCGGGGTGAAGCCGGGGACCCACTCGTGCGCGCCCTCCACGTACCCCTCGCGCTTCCATACCGGCACGCGCTGCTTGACCTGTTCGATGACGTAGCGGCTGGCCTCGTACGCCTCCCCGCGGTGCGGCGCCGCCACGGCGATGGCGATGCTCGCCTCGCCGACTTCGAGCAGCCCGACGCGATGGACGACGCGGATGTCGCCCGTTCCCCACCGGTCGCGCGCTTCGTCGGCGATGCGGAGGAGCTCGCGTTCGGCCATCGCTTCGTAGGCGTGGTACTCGAGCTGGGTCACGGCGCGCCCGTCGTTCTCGTTGCGCACCACGCCCCAGAAGAGGAGCGCGGCGCCGTCTTCGGGAGAGAGCGTGTCGGCGAGGATGCATGCGGCATCGAGCGGCTCCGCGACGACGGCGGCGTAGCTTGCCCCCACGTCAGCCCCCCGCCACCGGCGGAATGAACGCCACCTCGTCGCCGTCGCGGAGGGCGGTGGCGGCGGGCGCGTAGTCCATGTTCACGGCCACCACCGGCGATTCGGGAAGCGAGGAGAGCGCGGTGCCCCCCGCGCGGAGCTGCCGCACCAGGTCCGCGACGCGCGCTCCCGCCGGCAGCTCAACCGCGAGCTCGTCAGTACCGGCGAGGTCGCGGTACGTGGCGAAGAAGAGGGTGCGTACGATCATCGGGCTCCGCGCGGGTGGGTGCATGCGTGCGACGTGGACGGGTACACCGCGGAGGCGGCGGAGTTCGGGGAATGGGGAATGAGGAATGGGGCAGCGAGCGGGGCGGGGCCGGAACGCCGGCATCGGACGCCGGGGGGTGAATCCCATAAGCGCTAACTTTGCCCCCTAACAGTTTCTCTGGAAGCAGGTTAGCTGCACCTTGCGCTTGCGCCTTTTCTCCCGGAGCAGCTTACCAAGCTGCATGCCGTTCTCGAGCAACTCACTCGGATAGCACGGCA
>DASVVI010000432.1:0-3328 GCA_036386635.1 Longimicrobium sp. | reverse complement strand
CAACGGCGTGCTCAACGCCCGGGCCAGCCAGAAGTCGTTCACCGTTCCGGCCATCGGCCAAACGTCGCCGCAGGGGTGCGGGCTGGCGTTCGAACAGACCGCGTTCCCGCCACTCTTCACCCTCCACTGGGGTGACGGAGCCACCGACCAGCTCGAGTCGCACGACACCGAGATCGTCTACATCCGCGTCCGCAACCCGTACCGCAACCTGGCCTGGCGCGGGCTGAAGATCTTCAACATCCGTATCACCCCCAACCATGTGCTCCCCGACGGCGAGAACGCGCTGCAGCTGATCCCCGCCGAGATCGTGTGCTTCGACGAGGTCGGGCCCTGCTCGTTCGTGTCGCGCGACTTTGCGTTCCTGATCCAGAACGCGGTGGTGCAGGGGTACCAGATCACCTTCGACTACTGCATCGACGAAACGGTGATCGTGGGCGGCGGCAAAGGCCGCGTTGCGTTCGGCATCAACGTGGTCGCGAGCTGACGGCGGCCTGTAAACCGCGGCTGGTCTCCCAACGGCGCATCACTGCCACGGAGGACGCGCAGACGCGGAGGAGTAGCTTAGTTCCCTCCGCGTCTCCGCGTGAGGCCAGCCGTTCCGCGCGCTCAGTCGATGGGCTTCAGGTTCGCGACGATGGCCGCGCGCCGCGGCTCCAGGAACGGCGGCAGCACCACCTTTTCGCCGAGCGTGGCCGGGTCCTCGTCCACCCCGAAGCCGGGCCCGTCGGTGGCGATCTCGAACAGGATGCCGTTCGGCTCGCGGAAGTACAGGCTGTGGAACCAGAAGCGGTCCACCTCGCCGCTGTTGGCGATGCGCAGCTCGTTCAGGTGCCGCGCCCACGCCTCGTAGTCCGCATCCGGAATGCGGAAGGCGACGTGGTGCACGCCCCCGGCGCCCCCGCGCGCCACCGGCAGATCCGGCTGCTCCGCCACGTGGAGCTCCGCGCCCGCTCCCCCGGGACCCATTTCGTACACGTGCACGGTATGCCTGGCGTTCTCCGGATGCGGATACGTGCGCACCGGGCGCATGCCGAGCGCGTTCTGCAGAAGCGCGTCCGTCCTTGCCAGCGCGGGGACGCTCAGCACGATGGGCCCCAGCCCGCGGATCTGGTGCTCGGCGGGGACGGGGCTCCGCTCCCACGGATGCGCCTGGCCCGCGCCGCCGTCGTCCACCAGCGAGAGGCGCTGCCCTTCCGGGTCCTCGAGGTCCAGCGTCAGCCGCCCGTCGCGCTCCACCAGGTCGCCGGAGGTGACGCCCTTTTCGCGCAGGTAGGCGGCCCACCACTGCATCGACTCCGCGCCGGCCACCCGCAGGTGCGTGCGCGCGATGGAGCGCGTGCCGCGCCGCTCGCGCTGCACCGGCCAGTCGAAGAAGGTGAGGTCGCTTCCCGGGCTCCCCACCGCGTCCGCGTAGAAGAGGTGGTACGCGCTCACGTCGTCCTGGTTCACGGAGCGCTTCACCAGCCGCATCCCCAGCGTGCGCGTATAGAAGAGGTGGTTCCCGCGGATGTCCGCCGAGACCGCCGTCAGGTGGTGGATGCCAGTCAGCTCCATGCGATTCTCTCGTGCTGTGCCCGCATCGGGCGGTGATGTCCGGACGGTGCCTGCATGAACCCCGCCTGCGCCGCTCACGCCATCCGATCGACGCATCTGCGCGCCGGTGGCGTGTCCTGCACGCGGGTAGTCCCCAACCCGCCAGCTCGCGGTCACAGTGTGCACCCCGACCGCTCTTGTTGCGCCGACTACGTTCGCACACCCGGTGAAAGCCTTGTAACCATGCGCGCTTCACCTCTATCTTGATGCTGTGTTGTTGCGCGGACCTGCGCTCCATTGGAGGCGCATCATGGCATCGAAAAAGCCCCGTACGTCGCTCCGTGAGCTCGGCCTTCTGCGGAAAGCCGCGCACTCTCCGCCACCTGCCCCGGATGCGTCCCGCGCGATCCGCCGCGCGCAGTACCTGATGGCGCGCAAGGCGTTCGCCACGGACGCGGCGCTGGCCGAGGCGGTCGGCGTGCACCGCAGCCAGGTCACGCGCTGGAAGGCGGGCGACCCCGCCAGTACCGAGAACGCCTGGCTTCTGCGCGACCTCGCGTTCGCCGCCGAAACGCTCTCCGAGCACTTCGACTCCGCCGCGTCCCACGCCTGGCTCCACGGCCGCAGCCCCGAGCTGAGCGGCGAGACCCCGCTGGACGCGATCCGTGGCGGGCGCGTGGCCGACGTCCTCATGGCTCTCCAGGCGCAGGTCAGCGGGGCATTCTTTTGACTCTGCGCCGGAGCTTCGCGCATGGTACCCTCTGGCGCGTGTTCCCCTGGGACGAAGCCGCTCCAGACGGCGCCGCGCACTCTCCTCGCTCGGTTGCGCCGGCGCGCTTCCAGAACTACGGGCGCTTCGACCTGCAGGGCAACCCTCTCGTGCTGTACCTCGCTGAAACGCCCGCGCACGCGGTGGCCGAAGTGCTTCGCGGGCGGATGCGCGACCCGGCGCGTGACCCGAGCCTTCGCCACGTCCTCGTCGATGGCGATCTGGTCCGCGGCAACTACCGCCTCGCGCTCGTAGACGTGCGTGTGCCGACTTCCGTCGCGGACCATATCCCCGACACCAGCGAAGGCGGAACGCTGGAGCGCTTCGGAATCCGTGCCGACCAGCTCTCGTCCACCGTTCGAAGCGTGACGCAGGACGCGGCGCGACGCATCCACGAGCATCCGGATGCGGTGCCAGGATTCATCTGGTGGAGCCGCTTTGGCGGCGACTGGCATGTTGTCCTGCTCTTCCTGGACCGTGTGTCCCTGGATGAACTGGATCTCGGTACTCCCGAACCCCTGCGCCTGAACCATCCGGCCGTTCTGGAAGCAGCCGCTATCCTCCGCTTGGACCTGTAAACGTCAGTGCATCGTACAGCTAAAGAAATTACACTACTTAATCATCGTGACATGCTACGCCTTGCACCAGCACCGATCACGCCTCGCTCGCCGCATGCAGTCCCACGCGGCGCAGCAGGTCGGTCGCGGCGGCGCGCTCGGCGGGGTCGAGGACGGAGAAGGCGGCCTCGATGGCGGCGGCGTGCTCGGGGAAGATGCGCTCCACGAAGGCGGTGCCGTCGTCCGTGAGGTGCGCGTAGTAGGCGCGCCGGTCGCGGTCGCAGCGGCGGCGCTCCACGAGGCCCCGCGCTTCGAGCCGGTCCACCAGGTAGGTGACGCCGGCGTTGGAGACCAGGATCTTCTCCTTGAGTTCGCTGAGAAGGAGCGGGCCCTTGTGGTGCAGCGCCTCCAGCACGCCGAACTCGGCAAGGGTGAGGTCGTGGCGGGCAACGTCGGCGGCGGCGCGGGC
>DASVVI010000431.1:0-3013 GCA_036386635.1 Longimicrobium sp. | reverse complement strand
GGGCAGACACGCAGGTCTGCCCCTACGGGTGCCGGTGTGTGTCACCATAGAGCGGTGCAGGGGCGGCCCTGATTGACCCACCGGAGCACACGGCGCATCTTTCGGGGTACCAGGGAGTGTCCCGGAAAGGAGAAGAGGGTGCCGATCAACGAGGCAGTGGGAGAGATCGCCGCCAGGGTGGAAGGCGGTGGAAGGGTGTCGGTGGAGGATGCGCGCGTGCTGTGGCAGCACGCGAGCGACGACGAGCTGAAGCGCATGGCTGGCGCCGTGCGCGCACGCTACCACGCCCCCGGCCGCGCCACCTACATGGTGATGCGGATCATCAACTACACCAACGTCTGCGTGGCGCAGTGCGACTACTGCGCCTTCTACGTCCTGCCCAACCAGGACGGCGGCTACGTGCTCACGCGCGAGGACGTCTTCGCCAAGATCGAAGACCTCCTGCGCGCCGGGGGCGACCTGGTGGGGTTCAACGGCGGTTTCAACCCCAAGCTGCCGCTGCACTACTACTGCGACCTTTTCGCCGCCGTGCGCGACCGCTACGGCGACGCGGTGGAGTTCTACGCGCTCACCATCGCCGAGTTCATGTTCCTGGCCGACCGCGCGGGGCTGTCGTACGCGGAGACGGCGGGGCGGCTGCGCGATGCGGGGGTGCACTGGATCACGGGCGGCGGGTCCGAGATCCTGACCGAGGACTTCCGGAAGCGCCACGCCAAGTTCAAGTACACCGTGGCCGAATACCTGCGCGCCCAGCGCGCCGTCGTCGATGCGGGCCTGCGCACGACGGCGACGATGGTGATCGGCTTCGACGAGACGCTGGACGAGCGGCTGGAGCACCTGGAGCGCACCCGCACGCTACAGGACGAGTGCCTGGCGGATGGGCTGCAGGGGATCTTTTCCTTCCTGCCCTGGAGCTACAAGCCGTACGGCACCGCGCTGGGCGGCAACGAGGTGAGCCCGCGCGAGTACTGGAGGCACGTGGCGCTGTCCCGCATCTTCCTGGACAACATCAAGCACGTGCGCACCTCCGTCCTCACGCTCAACGAGGACGCCTTTCGCGCGCTCGAGTTCGGCGCGGACGACTTCGACCTCCCGCTGGAGGATGAGGTGACGCAGAAGGCCGGCGCCACCATCGACCTGGACTTCGAGCGGCTGCTGGCGGTGCCGCGCGCGATGGGCTTCCAGGTGGAGTACCGCCACGCCGAGCGTCCCCCCGCGCTGGCGCCGGCGTGAAGATCGGGGAGCTGCTGCTGGACCTCTTCGGCTTCGAGCCCCCCGCTCCGAAGCCGAAGCCCGCGCCCAGGCCGAAGCCGGCCGCGGCGCCTCCGCGCGCGCCTAAGCCGAAGCGCACGGGGGAGCGGAGCGGGCCGGAGGTGCTGGCGATCGCGCGCAGGTCGGGCGGGGCGTGGGAGCGCGTCGTCTTCACCAGCAACCGGCGCATCATGGCGTCGGTCGCGAACCGCGGGCGCGACCTGCGGCTCAACGAAGCCTTCGCCGCGGCTCCGGACGCGGTGCTGGTGGCGGTCGGCGAGCTGTTCACGGCGAGGAACGCGCGGCGGCGGAACGCGGCCAGGGAGGCGGTGCGGCGCTTCATCGCGCAGATCCCGCCCGCGCCGGACTCAGTGCCGCGCCCGCGCACCCGCCGCGCCACCGCCGCCGACCGGGCGCAGATCGCGCGCATGCAGGCGGAGTTCGACCGGGTGAACGCGGAGCGCTTCGGCGGCTCGCTGCCGCGCGTGCCCATTCACCTGAGCGGGCGGATGAAGCGGCGCAACGGGCACTTCTCGTCCACCCCGCTGGAGATCGTGATGTCGCGCCGACTGTGCCTGCACGGGGCGGCGGGGGAGGCGGAGCACACCATGCGGCACGAGATGATCCACCTGTGGCAGTTCGTGGAAGGGCTGCCGGTGGACCACGGAGCCGCCTTCCGCAAGATGGCTCGCCGCCTGGACGTGCATCCGCGCGCCACTCGCAACGTGGAGTGGATGAACAAGGACCGCTGAACTGCCCGCAGTTCCTATTTGCCTACGCCACGCCCGCGGGATAATATCTCCGCCCGAGCGAAACGGAGCACATCTTCCTGACGGGATACATGGCGGACACGGAACTGATGGACAAGCTGGTCTCCCTCTCCAAGCGGCGCGGGTACGTATTCCAGTCGTCCGAGATCTACGGAGGCACCGGGTCGGTGTGGGACTACGGCCCGCTTGGGGTGGAGCTGAAGCGCAACGTCAAGGAGGCGTGGTGGCGCGCCATGGTCCACGAGCGCGACGACATCGAGGGGCTCGACGCGGCCATCCTCATGCACCCGCGCGTGTGGGAGGCCTCCGGCCACGTGGCCAACTTCACCGACCCGCTGGTGGAGTGCGGCAACTGCCACCGCCGCTACCGCGAGGATACCCTGCAGGAGCAGGCCGGGACGAAGGAGATGGTCCAAGTGCAGTGCCCCGCGTGCGGAACGCGCGGCAAGTGGAGCGAGCCGCGCCAGTTCAACCTGATGTTCAAGACGTTCATGGGCCCGGTGGAGGAGGATGCATCCACCGTGTACCTGCGGCCGGAGACGGCGCAGGGGATCTTTGTGAACTTCCTGAACGTGCAAACCAGCGCGCGCCAGCGGGTGCCGTTCGGGATCGCGCAGATCGGAAAGGCCTTCCGCAACGAGATCACGCCCGGAAACTTCACCTTCCGGACGCGCGAGTTCGAGCAGATGGAGATGCAGTTCTTTGTGAAGCCCGGCACCGACGCCGAGTGGTTTGAGCGGTGGCGTGAAGAGCGCTTCCGCTGGCACACGGAGGTGCTGGGGCTCTCCCCGGACCGCCTGCGCTACCACCCGCACGAGAAGCTGGCGCACTACGCCGCGGCGGCGGGCGACGTGGAGTTCCATTTCGGCGGCACCATCGGCGAGGGCGGGTGGGGCGAGATCGAGGGGATCCACAACCGCACCGACTTCGACCTGGGCCGCCACCAGGAGCACAGCGGGAAGCGGCTGGAGTACATCGACACCGCCACCGGC
>DASVVI010000430.1:0-1858 GCA_036386635.1 Longimicrobium sp. | reverse complement strand
TGCGTTTAAAAGCCGTGCCGTGCTGCGCTGGCGGATCGCGGCCGCGCCGTGATCCAACGCACTTCCGCACTCACGCACTAACGCACTTCCGTTCAAAGCTCCACCGCCTGCTGCAACACGTTCAGCTTCTGGCCGTACGCGTCTGCGAGCATGTCGGTCAGCTCGCGGCTGTTGGGGTCCCTTACCAGCGCCTCGCGCGACTGGCGGATCGCCTCGTCGATGATGCGCAGGTTGGTCTCCAGCGTCTTCACCGTCTCGGGCGCGAGGGTGGCGCGCCGGGCCGTGAGGACGCGCTCCAGGTCCGCGATGGCGACTTCGTAGTCCTGCTCCGCGGGCTTGAAGGCCACCAGCGCCGTCGGCGTGGCGGTGGTGGGCGCGGCCACGCTCTGCACCGGCGCACTCGCCACCGGTGCGCTTGCGGCCGGCTCCCGATTCTCCATCACCTTGAGCGTGATGAGCGACGATGAGACCGCCACTCCCACGATGGTCGCGGCCATGGTGAGCCACCGCGGCGCCTGCCAGCGGCGCGCGCTGGTGATGGACACCACGTCCGCCCGCGGCTCGATGCGGGCGGCGATCCCAGCCCACAGGTCGCGGCCCGGCACCATCTCCAGCGGCAGGGTGGCGACGTCTTCAACGAGGGAGCGGAGCGCCTCCGCCTCGGTGCGGCACTCGCCGCAGACGGCAAGGTGGAACTCCACCGCCTGGCGCTCGTCGTCGGGAAGCTCGTTGGCCGCCCAGTCGTCTAGCCGCTCCAGCACGTATTCGTGATTCATCGTCCAAGCATCTCCCGCAGAAGCCTGCGCGCCCGGTGGAGCTGTGCCTTGCACGTGCCCACCGCCGTTCCCTGCATCTCCGCGATCTCCTCGTGCTTGTACCCTTCCACGTCGTGGAGGACAAGCACCGCGCGTGCGCCCGGCGGCAGCGCCGCGATTGCCCGCTCCAGGTCGATCGCGTCGCACGGGTCGTGGCTGCGCGACGGAGTTTCGTATGATTCCAGATCGTCGGTCACCAACACCTTCGCCACTCTCACCTTCTCCGACCGGCGGTCGCCCAGCACCACGTTCACGGCCAGCCGGTGCAGCCAGGTGCTGAAGGCGCTCTTCCCCTCGAACGAGCCGATCTTCTCCCACGCCCGCACGAAGACGTCCTGCGTGAGCTCCTCGGCGCGGCCGGGGTCGCCGCACAGCCGCATGCAGAGCGCGTACACCCGCCCCAGGTTCTCGCGGTACAGCTGCTCGAACGCGGTTACGTCGCCCTGTTGTGCGCGCCGCACGGCAAGGCTCGCCGTGGGGGCGAGGACCGTCGGCTCAGCCTGCATCGCGATCATCCAATCGCACCGGGGAGGGGTGGGGCTTCCTGCCTTCGGGGATAGGATGCCGCCCGGAGCGCGATGGTTTAAAGGGGTGGATGAGGTGCTTCATGGGGAGGGGGCTCGTACCGCGGGGGAGCACCGGCCGCGGAGGGGCGGGCGGTGTGGGGGAGGGATCGGAAATCTGCTTGTGAGGGGGTGTGGCGGCAAGTGTTTCCGGGGCGGGGGTGGTCCCTCGCCCGGCGGTTGAAACCGCTGCAACAACTGCGGGAAGCCTGCCTGCGCAGGCTGGGGGCGGTGGTGCGGGGCGATCGATGCCGGGGGTTGTTGCGGGGCGGCGGCGGGGCGGCGGCGGGGAACCGGTGCGGGAGGCGGGCGCCGGTGCGGCGGCGGGGCGCCGGGGGATGAATCCCATAAGCGCTAACTTTGCCCCCTAACAGTTTCTCTGGAAGCAGGTTAGCTGCACCTTGCGCTTGCGCCTTTTCTCCCGGAGCAGCTTACCAAGCTGCATGCCGTTCTCGAGCAACTCACTCGGATAGCACGGCA
>DASVVI010000429.1:0-2817 GCA_036386635.1 Longimicrobium sp. | reverse complement strand
AGGGCACCAGCGAGGCGCACGTCGCCACCCCCCCCGACGACGCGACGGGCGAGGGCGGGGCGGGAGGATCGGAGGTGTCCGAGGGGGATTCGGGCGAGCGGGCGGAGGTGGCGGCGGAGCAGGCGACGGCGACCGTCTTCCCCTACCCGGAGTGGGACTACGCGGCGGGGCGCTACCGCACGCCGGGCGCGATCGTGCGCCTGCACCCCAGCGACGAGGCGGACGGCGCGTGGTGCGTGGAGGCGCTGCGGCGCAACGCGGCGCTCGCCCGGCGCGTGCGCCAGCAGTTCGAGCGGCTGCGCGCGCGCCGCGTCCAGATCCCGCGCCAGAACCGCGGCGACGAGCTGGACCTCGCCGCCTGCGTGCGCATGCTCACCGACCTCCGCGCAGGCGTCGGCGCCGACGACCGGCTCTACACCTCCGTCATCCCCGCGCGGCGCGACGTCGCCATCACCCTGCTGGTGGACGTCAGCGGCTCCACCTCCGAGGTCTTCGGCAAGCACAGCATCCTCGAGGTCGAGAAGCTCGCCCTCCTCCTCACCGGCGAGGCGCTCGACGGGCTGGGCGATCCGTACTCCATCCTCACCTTCTCCGGCGCGACGGCGAGCAACGTCCGCATCCGCCAGATCAAGGGCTTCGACGAGCGCAACGGCGAGGCGGTGCTGCGCCGGGTGGACGCGCTTCGCCCCGAGGGCTACACGCGCCTGGGCGCCGCCATCCGCCACGCCACGGCCCAACTCCGCCAGCAGCCCGCCGGCCACCGCCTCCTCCTGATCCTCTCCGACGGCAAGCCCAACGACGAGGACGCCTACGACGGCCGCTACGGCGTGGAGGACTCGCGCCAGGCCATCGCCGAAGCGCGCGCCAGCGGCACCCACCCCTTCTGCCTCACCGTGGACCTCAAGGGCGGCGACTACCTCCCGCGCATCTTCGGCCCCACCGGCCACGTCATCCTGCACCGCGTGGACCTCCTCCCCGGCGCGCTGCTCGGCGTGATTAGAGAGATCTTTCGGCGGTGAGGCGCGCACGGGCGACTCGTCCGCAGGAGCGCGTAAACACGCGATTACAGCTGTAGTACTGGGCTCAGCACCCGTAGAGGAAGCGAACAAGGACAGGGGGGTGTATAGGGATGGCCGACATCCTGAGCAGTGGGCGACGGGGAACCTTGGGGGACGGTGCCAAGCAGTTGGGGTTGGACGGATCGCCCTGACTCGCTAGTTTGCAGGACGGCGCTGGCAATCTGCTGCTCCGAATACCACAAGAGGACCTTCCCCACCCGCGTGTAATCGGATCTCTTCGCGAGCCGCGATCTTTGGGCAGTGGGGATCGGCCAAAGGCCGTCGATCTGGGATTGATTTAAGGCGAGTTCGAAATGGCAAGATTATTTAGGTGCAGTAAACGCCTGGCTGTGACATCAGGGGTTCGGTGTTTTCTTGTTGTGATGTGGGGCGTGTGCACCCCGGACCCATCGACCGCGCACCGAATTGAACGCCTGATATCCTAATGGAACCACATCACCAAGCCTCTTGGCCTACTGATTCTGTCGCGGCGGATCTCGTCGACGCTGAGAATGACGCCCGTACGCCTGCTACAGACGTCGACGGGGTCGAGGATACTTCAGGCGCTGGAGAAGAGTCGATCACGAATCCTTGGGATCCGACCAAGAGCAAGTTCGAAACGCGTCCGTACACTGTCGACTTGTTGCTACGCCGGGTTGACCATGGAGAAATCGATCTGGAGCCTGATTTCCAACGGAAGGCGGGTCTGTGGTCAGGAGAGCAGAAAAGTCGGCTCATCGAATCACTGCTTGTCCGCATTCCGCTCCCTGCCTTCTACTTCGATGCGACCAACGAATCCAAGTGGCTCGTCGTTGACGGCCTGCAGCGATTGACGGTTTTCCGCGAGTTTGTTCGGGGGGACATGCGACTCGAGCGGCTTGAATTTTTATCATCCTATGAGAAGCTGCGGTTTGACGAGCTTCCCCGTGATTTACGTCGCAGGATCGAAGAAACGCAGGTGGTCGTTCATCTGATTCAGCCAGGGACCCCACCGGAAGTGAAGTTCAACATCTTCCGTCGGATCAACACAGGCGGTCTCGTGCTCACAGGGCAAGAAATCCGTCACGCGTTGTTTCAAGGACGTTCAACTCGTTTGCTGAACGAGCTTGCGCAGTCCTCCTCGTTTAAACGGGCAACCGCCGGAAGCATCAAACCGGACCGTATGGTCGACCGCGAGTTCGTGCTCCGGTTCCTTGCGTTCATGAGCCGGCCGTATACTGAATACAGGGTCCCGGATATGGACGCGTTCCTGAACGGACAAATGGCAGCCATCAACAAAATGGAAGACGCCGCGATCAGCGATTTGTCGATCCGCTTCAACCGTGCGATGGATGCCGCACACCGAATTTTCGGAGAGCACACCTTCCGAAAGCTCTATGTGCGCAATCAGTTTCGAATGCCAATCAACAAAGCTTTGTTTGAAGTTTGGTCGGTTTGCCTCGGGCGCCTTGAACCGTCGGACCTCGACTTTCTGGTGGAGCACCGCGAGGATCTTATTTCTGGAGCTATGAGGGCGCTCAACGACCGCCCCTTCGAGACGGCTGTGAGTGTAGGAACGCAGGACGTTAAGAAAGTGCATCTACGATTTGCTACGGTTGCGGCGGTCGTCCGAGAGGTATTGAACCCCTCACAAGGCGGCTTGGCTGTATGATCCGCGCCATCCAGTTCCGCAACTTCAAATGCTTCAAAGCCCACCGGTTGCAGATCGGCCCTTTGACATTGCTAACGGGTCTCAATGGCGCCGGCAAGAGCACCGTGC
>DASVVI010000428.1:0-2817 GCA_036386635.1 Longimicrobium sp. | reverse complement strand
CATCCCCCTCCCCCAAAACTGCCTGGGGGAGGGGGCATGCTGGATCTCTGCGGTCTGCCCAGATCTCGTAGCGCCCGTGGCCGGCGTGGCTCCATCGCGCGGCAGTCGGACGGACGCTGACGGGGCGGGTAATATCGGGTCTTGTGCATTTCAGTACCGCAACTCGCTCTCTTCCGGTCGGCTAAGCAAAATCAACGAATTTTGGGCTGTTTTCTGCAGCGGCTACTCAGCGTAACCGTGTAATCGCGGTACGCTCGTCATCCTTGCATTGTCACTACACTGTACATACGATAGGGGTGTCGGATGGAGGCGTTGGAGTTCGAGTGGCACCAGCGAAAACGCAGGACAAACCTGACGAAACACGGGATCGACTTCGAAGACGCGATTGGTGTCTTCGACGGGCCAGTATTCGTGAAAAGGTCGGACCGAAGCGGCGAACGACGGTTCGTCGCGGTCGGCGTGGTGGACGGCCTGGTGATCGCGGTCACCTACACGGTACGCGGTGACATCTACCGCATCATCTCTGCGCGGCGAGCGAGGACGAATGAAAGACGAGGATACCACGCTGGTAAGGCGGCGCCTGGCGGATAGGCGCAGGGGCGAGACCGAGTGGGCGCGTGTGGATGCGCTCACGGATCAGGAGATCGAGGCGGCCGTCGCGGACGACCCGGATGCCGCGCCGCTACTGGACGAGGAGTTCTGGGCGAACGCCGAGCTCGTCATCCCGGCAGGGAGAAAGGAGCGGATCACGCTGCATCTGGACGAGGAGGTGCTGGACCACTTCCGCAGACTCGGGCGCGGCTACCAGACCCGCATCAACACGGTTCTTCGCGCATACGTCCGCCGGCAGCAGGCAGCGGATCGGAGTTCGGGCTGAGGGGCGCGCGCGTCTAGCTGCGCCGCCTCGCCAGGTAGAACAGGTAGAGAAGGCCGGGAATCGCACACCATGCCAAGGCGAGGTCGAGAACGATGCGCTCACCGATTCCAAAGAAGGCTGGAGGGCGCCCCGCGATCGCCGAGACCGTGGTATAGGCGAACAGGCCGGCCACCACCGCAAGCAGTGCGCGCCCGAGGTTGGCCGTGGTGGCGGGAGCATGGCTCCATGGGAGCACCGCCGACGCGCCCCGGCTGCTGGCGGCGACCGCCACGAACGACACCGATACGAGCGTCACCCCCAGGAGATGGATCCAGCCAATCGTCGTCGGGGGCTTTTCCCAGGGATACCATGGATCCGAGATGAAGAGCCCCGTCGTGGCCAGGCCGAGGGCGGCGGCGTACAACCCCGTCTGCACGCCGGGAGGAGCGGCCTGGCGGGTAGAGGATACCGCGACGATCGCGACTCCCGCCGCGGCGAGTGCGGCGGCAGCCCGCCACATCACGGCGCCGGCGGTGTGCGCATAGTAGCTCAGCGGAACCTGCAGCGGGTCGACGTCCGCCACCGTGACGTCCAGCACCAGGATAAGGACCGCGGAGGCCAGCAGCACGGTGGTGGAGATGGCCAGGAAAACACGTTCCAGCACACGGCACCCCGGGAAATTGGGTCGCTGGCGTGGCGACGCGAGTCGCGCAGGTCGATGACCACGCACCCTACCCTCCCTGGTCTCACGAGGCAAGTGCATCCGCGGGAGGACACCCCGTGCGAGTAACCTCGCCGTGTGGTGGAACGGGTCGCATCACCCGATTCAGGCGATGGACCTCGCCAGGGCACAGCCGGGTATCCCCTGCCGCATGCGACTGAAATTGCGGTCGCGTGGAAGCGGGGCCGGTCGGCTCCGTCCACTCATTCCCGGGGGCAACATGAGGGTTGCGACGTTGGTGATGATCGGTGCGGTCGCGGCGGCATTCACGGCCGGTTCCGCGTCCGCACAGGCTGGGACGGACGAGTCCAGCACGCGTGGGCTGGGCGTGGGCGTGAGCTTCAACGCGAGCGCGGTGGGTGTCGGGGCGCCGAGGGAGGCGAACACGGGGAGCGGGGTCGGCGTGGCGATCGGGTACGGGGTCAACGAGCACCTCAGCTTCTTCGCCCGTACCAACTACGCGTACCGCTCGTCGCACCTGGATGCGGGGGTGCGCTACAGCTTCGGCAGTCCGCGCGCGGCGCTGCGCCCGTACGCGGAACTGGCCGCGACCCGCGCCGGCACCACGCCGGCCGAAGGGTTCCGCTCGACCGGGTATGGAGCGACCGCTGGGGTTGGTGTTGAGTACTTCGTCAGCCGCAAGCTCGCGCTGGACGTCGGAGTCGTCCATTCGGAGGGGCGCTTCACCAGCCGGGAATTCGCGGGCGAGCCGGTCGACGGCACGTTCCGCTTCACCTCGTCGCGCCTGAACATCGGGCTGAAGTGGCACCCGTAGAGCGCTGACGGGAACGACCACCGAAGAGGGTGCTCACACGGCCGGGTGAGCACCCTCCGCGCTTTTCTCATCCGCCAGCACCACCAGGAGCACGCCGGCCAGCACGACCGCCGCGAACAGGTACCCGGCCGCGCCCAGTTGCTCCCCCCACACCAGGTACGCGGCGATGGCGGCGACGACGGGCTCCGTGGTGGCGACGGTCGCGGCGCGCGTCGCCTCGATTCGGCGAAGGCCGGCGCTGTACAGCAGATACGAGCCGTAGGTGGGCACCGCGGCCAGGAAGACGAGGACCGCCCACATCGCCGCGGACTTGTCGGGATGGAATCGGAAGAACGGAAGGAGCCCGGCGGCGCCCAGCGGCAGCGCGTAGAGGAAGAGGGTGGGCGTGGGATAGCGCGGGAAGTAGCGCTTGCCGAAGACGTAGTGCGTCGCGTACGCCCATCCGGAGACCAGTCCCCAGAAGAT
>DASVVI010000427.1:0-9997 GCA_036386635.1 Longimicrobium sp. | reverse complement strand
GGGTGGGCAGATTGGAGCGAAGGACGCCCTTCATCCCGAAATTGAGAATTGACCGCCGAAGGTCTGAGCGCCTGGTGCGACTAGCCTGGGAATGCGAGTCGCGCCACATCTGGTGCCGCTACCCGCGGCGATGTGGGCGGGTGGAGTTTTGGGTGGGGTGGACGGGGTCACCGGCGTGAGCCTGTGGCCCCTTCGCCGCACGCACCGCCGGCCTTCTCTGTAGGGGCAAGATCTTCAGGTAACTAGTGTCGTATGCCGACTCGGCTCGCCGCTGGATGTAGCGAACCTTATGTTCTCTGTTCAGGCCCTTTAGTTACCTACTATGCTGCGCGGGGGAACATGTATGGCTGGATTGCCTTATCAGATATTTGTCAGTCACATTCACGAGGAGCGTGACCTCGCGATTGCAATCAAGAACACCATTGAGGATTGCTTCCTCGGAAGTGTCCGAGTTTTTGTTTCATCTGATACCGGAGATCTACGGAGTGGAGACGACTGGTTCGAGCGCATCGCCGGAACACTCCGCGAAGCGCAAATGGTTGTCCTCATTCTGAGTGACGTCTCGATCTCGCGTCCCTGGATAAATTTCGAAGCCGGTGCAGCATGGTTCACAGGCACCCACACGGTTTTACCAGTCTGCGTCGGAGGGATGCAGATCTCGCGGCTGCCGCCACCGTTTCACCGGAAGCAAGCTCTGCAGCTCGGCGGCCCTCCTGACTTCGACCGACTGTCCAGGAGATCGCGCGCAACGCCGGTTTGCGTGTGCCGCGCTGTGATCCTGCTCCAGTAATCCTGGCGAACAGCGTACTTGCGACCTCTCCCGTGGCCGCTTTGTCTCCAGAGGAGACTAATGGTGTTCCAGAGCAGGACGAAGACGAGCCCATCTGGATGAACAGCGCTACGGCGTTTGGAATCCGGATAAGCGATGCTTTCCCTGGTCTCCGAGGCGTACAGGAGATCGACGATCGGGCTGAGGCGATCGAGCGGCTTTCGATTCTACTTCAGGAGCCACTTTATCAGTATGAGCGGAGGAGTGAACCAGATAATCGATCGAAGCAGTACCCGATCTGGTGGTTTCGTGGCGGATCGGATAATTCCATTCGTTCATTTCAGCGGCTGGGGCAAGACCGATGCTTGATGGACGTCTATGAGCTTCGAGTCCGTAGAGTTGCCGCAGTTCGTCTTACGAACCAGGACGAGCGGGATTTTGTGTACGTAGAGGTTGAGGGTGACCAGCCAGTAGGGTTGTACACCTACCCTGACGGAGGGATTGAAGAAAAACGTAAGCAAAACGAATTAGAGGGGTTCGATGGCTACGTCAGTGAAGAATACGGTCTCTGGCAGGGCCGCCCCATCACGCGAGCAGAATATGACGACGGCGCGGCGATGCTCGACGGGCGACCTACTCGGACCAGTGGTGCGGAGCTTCGAGTTAGATTTTTGACACCGTACAATTTTGTAATCTGCGGGCAGCGCCACGTAATTAATACGGTTAGTCGCGATCTACAGATGAAAAATCTACTCAATCAGGTACTCCGTCAACAGTTATCTCCACAAGAGTTAGGAGACGTCGTATCCCGTTTCCCTCCGCTTAGACGCCAGGACTGGCCGGATGACATCTAGCATTCGGCTTTTGATGAACGCGCACTTGAATGTTAAGGACTACCCAAGTTCAAAGTCCCCAGCCAATCTGTAACGCGAGAAGCCGATGAGAGTACCGCGTGACCGGCACGGAATTCCTATTGTAGATAACTGGGAGATTGAGGGTCTTGCGGAGCACTTTCTCTCCCAAACCGCTCCGCGCCTCCTTGGGACACCACTCGCATTTCCTATCGCAGAGTTGGTCGATCAATTGACAAAAGCGAAGTACTGCACATTTTCGTTCGACGAGGACCTTGGTGAGGATAGCAACGGGAAGAGATGTCTTGGCTATTACTCGCTTAGCAGAAGGCATATCGCAATCGACCTATCGCTCTCCGCTGAAGACCCGCGCCTTCCGTTCACGTTCGCGCACGAACTTGGGCACTTCTACCTACATGGACGGGTCAGCGCATACGCGATTAACCAGAACAACGCAGAAGAGATAAGAGATACATCGGAAGATATTTTGACGTTTAGAATCGACGGCGCTCGCCCCCGCACCCGAATCGAGTGGCAGGCGAATCGCTTCGCATCGGCGTTGCTGGTCCCGCGGCAAACACTTCCTTCCGCTCTGGATTTCGTTCAGAGGGAAATTGGGATTGCTCGGAGAGGGCGTGTGTATCTGGACCATCAGCCTCAGAATCAGCGTGACTATCGTAAGATCTTACTACTCCTTTCAAACAGGTACCGGGTATCGCAGTCGGTGGTTCGGTACAGATTACGGGACATGGGCCTGCTTCAAGAGCATGCTTCATTCGCTCCGCAAAGCATGCGACAGTCAGTGGAGGAACTACTCCGTGGTATCTTCGTGGCCTGATGTGCTGCACGGCCGGCTTCAAGTTCGTCCCGGTCGGATCAAGATCGTCTCCGTGGCCCGCGTTCTTACCCGTCCTGCAAAGTATTCGAATGCCCGCTCCTGGTACTGCGTTTGAGCTTGAGGTATTTCGTGCGCTGAGAAACGCTCTTCAACAAGGCTCGTTAGGACTGGACCCGAAATGCGCCCGAATCTTCCATCATCATCCGTACTACTCTGCTGCACGGCAAAAGAACATTTTCTTCGACGTGGCAATTGAACTCACCCTTCCTGGAGCACCAGCGCCATCATTTATTTGGATTTGGGAATGCAAGGACTACTCATCGCTCGTTCCAGTTGACGATCTCGAAGAATTTCACTCAAAACTTAGTCAGGTCGGTGCAGCGAAAGCGAACGGTACCGTCATTACGCGTGCGGGCTTTCAAGCTTCAGCCCTCAATTTTGCCAAGTCGATAGGCATCGGCCTCGCCCGTATGATGCCGGATGAGCAAGTGGACTGGATCCTATACCGCGCCACTCCCGAGGAAATGCTCGCGATGAGCGCGGGCCCTCTAGAGATTCGCCGTGCGCTCACTGAACGGGAGTACACCGCCCGCAACCAGCAATTCTTCGGATTGTCCACAGGATTCCGTACACTTCGTGGGATTACGTTCGACAAGTACCTCCGTTTTCAACTCGAAGAATGGGGATTTCCGCTTGGCTGACGGCAGTTTGATGCTGCGAGTTGAAGTCACTGTGTGGGTCGGCGGAGGCGCTGGGGACGAGCGGGGCGGAGCTGCTGCGGAAGGCGGAGGAGGGTGCGACGGCTTGAGACTACCCGATTGCCTACGGACAACAGCCCGCGGCCGCCATGCGCATCCGCGGTGTCGACATTGGTCCAGGGGCCCGGTAGCTTGCCGCTGTCCCTGATTCTACGTCTGGGCTCGCGATACGAGGGGAGACATGAAGAACCCGATCCTGTCCGTGCACATCTACAAAACGGGCGGAACGACATTCCGGAATCTGCTCACCGAGCTGCCGCGCACGGAAGTCGTTCTCGACTACGGAGACATGCCGCTTGCCCGCGCCGCACCGGCCCGGAGGCTCAAGAACACGTTCCGGACCGCGAAGGTGTATGCCGGGGTGCGGCGGCGGATGAGCCGGCGCGACCGCCCGCGCGTCTTCATTCATGGTCATTATGTCGCATCGAAGTACGAGCCGCTCTTCCCCTCGGCGGGGCTGGTGACGTGGCTGCGCGACCCGGTCGAGAGAGTCGCGTCCCATTATCACTTCTGGCTCAGGCACCCGAATCGAAAGCATCCGATCTGCCAGAGACTGATCGCCGAGAAGTTGAGCCTGCCGGAGTTCGCGGAGGTGGAAGGGATGAGGAACGTTCACTCCAGGCTCCTCGGCGGCAGAAACATCGCCGAATTCGACTTCGTCGGAATCACGGAGGAGTACGACAGGAGTATGGCGCTGTTCCTGGATCTTTTCACCCATGGTGGCGAAGCGCCCGCGGTTGCGCCGGTGAATCAGAATCCCGAAAAGGGCGGGCTCCGGTACGAGATCGACGAGGAAGCAAGAGCCCGGATTCTGGCATGCAACGCGACGGACATCGCCATCTACGAAGCGGGGCGGCTGCGCTTCGAGGAACTCTGCGAACTGCATGCGAAGTGACGTTTTCCTGTGAGCGGAGCCGCGCCACCCCCTACCGCCGCGGGGCGCGGTGGATGGGATTATCGCCGCTCAACGCGAACGCCTGACAGGAAGGACAGACTTGGCGCGGTTCCGCAAAAAAGAACCTTCCCAGGGCCTCCTCGCGCCCGAGATCCTGGTCACCCGGGCGGAGATCCGCTCCGGCCACCCCGACACCATGCTCTTCGCGGTAGTCGAATTCTGCCGCTGGTGCACGGAGGAGGCGTGGCTGATCAGGGAGGAGGTGCAGCCCGACGCATGGCTGATCCTCCATCCGAGCTACTACATCTCGCAGATCAACAACGGCGGGCACGGCCAGTTCGCGGGCAATACCGGAATGAATCCGGCGGTGCTGGACGATGTGGAGGCGGGGCTGGAAAGGCTCGGCCTGATCGAGCTTCACGCCATCTTCCGGCGGTTCAGGGACGCTCTCGATGCCGATCCGGCCCTGAAGCGGAAGACCATGGAGGGCTATGGGTTCGGCGACGTCCCGGACGTGATCAGGGCACTCGACGACGCCTTCTTCGAATCGGAGGATCCCAAGCGGTTTTACCCCCGGGCGGAGAGCTGGCTGAGGGACGCGCCCACGGTCGTCGCTCTGACCCCGCGAGAGATCCGGGCTCGGCAGAGGGCGATCCTGGCGAGCAACGCGCTGCTGGACCGGCGCCGCGCCGAGGCGTCCCGGCGATCGATACGGGAGGTCGTGGCCGGCATGGTCAATCAGCTCTGGGACAAGACCGGCCTCAGGTGGCCCGGCGAAAGTGTGTTGGACTTCGCCAGGCGCCGGATCGCCGCGAGGCCGAACTGGGGGCGGGAGGTCGGCGACGCGCTGGCGGAGCTGGTGCAGCCGTTTTTTCCGGCGGTCCAGGACGGGGATCATGAAAAGGTGGACGAGATCCTCTCTGCCTATCGTGAGATCCATGCGCGCTACCGGATCGAAACGACGTCGCGATGGCCCGCCGACCTTCGATACTACGCCCACCGGCTGCAATACGCCGGGGAGCGGCTCGGCCGGGAGGAGCTGCTCTCGCAGGCGGCCGACGCCTGGGTCCGCGCCATCGTCGCCGGACCGCCGTCCGACGATTACGACCCGGGCGGAGCCTGGCGCTCGCTGGGCCAGACCCGCGTCGAGCTCGGGCGGCTCGACGAGCAGCACGTGCCCGGCGTCCGGAAGGCGCTCGATGCGTTCGATCGCGCCATCGCCATCGACTCCATCGACGCGGGGAAAAGCGCAGCGTTCGGCTATCGGGCGAGCGACGTGCTGGGCCGGGCGGAGGCGCATCTCGTCCTCGCGACGAAGCAGCACCGTGCCGAGCATCTCCAGGCCGCCAGGGAGGCGATCGCCGAGGCTTGCCCGCTGCTGCGGCGTTCTAACCGCGGCCAGTGGAGGGCGGTCACTGCCGAGCTGCTGACGCTGCTGCCGCCGTCCGAGGTCCGCGCCCGCGACCGAGCTCGCGCCATCAGGGGCCTCGATAGAGAGATCGCCTGGGAGCTGGAGGAGGACGGCGGCCCCGGCGCCAACCCGATGCGCCTCCAGCGCCTCCGCCGGATGCGGGCGGCGCTCGCGGGCGATACCGGACCTGCGAGCCCCGGCCGGGAGTGATTCCGGCCGGGGCTCCTTTGTGCAGCACCGTTTCAGGGGCCGCCTTCCTCGCCGCTCACCCGCGCGTATGCCTCGTCGTACCGCGCCGCCACCGAACCGAGCTGCTCCGCGATCTCGCTCCAGCGCAGCTCGAGCTGGCTGCGCACCTCCCGCACCTCCTCCGAATCTTTGCCACGCCGCGCGAGGCGGAGCGCGGACCACACGTTGCGGCTGCTCGTGACCAGCTGGCGGGCGACCTGGGGAAGCGGGCCGCGCGTGGCCGCGAGCACCTGCTCCATCGCGCGATATGCGACGCGGGCGGTGGCGGGGTCGTCCAGGTGGCCGGCGGCGAGCATGTGGTCCAGCAGGAAGGCGCGGTACCAGTAGTGGCTCAGGCGGTCGGTGGCCGTCTTGACCGTAAGGAAGTACAGCAGCTTGCGTGAGAGGCGCTTCAGCAGGCCGAGGGTGAGGCGCAGCGGGAGCGTCGCGCATCCGCTCCGGCCGGCGGCGTCTTCCTCGTCCAGCGCCGCGCGCACCTCCGCCGGGAGCGCGCGGCCGCGGGAGCGTGCCACCGCGCCGGGTATACGCCTGCGGAAGTACCCCTCGAAGGCGTCGTCCACGAACGGCACCGGAATCAGCACGGAGAGGCCGGCCAGCGTGGCGTCGGCATACCGGGACCACTCGAAGGCGGTCGTCCGCTCGTCAGGCATTTCGGTCAGGGGAAGCGGGGAGCCGTTGCGACCCACCGCGCGTCTCGGGAGCGGGCGTCGCGGCGAGATCTTCGTGTCACCGCCAATCGCACGACGTGGGCCGGAAGCCGATCGACACGTGGTTGGTGCACGCTCCCCGGGCCAGACGTTCGCCCGAGCTGGAACGCTGCGTGGATTCAGCGAAGCCGCAGCCGCACCAGCAGGGCCCGGTGATCGGATGCGTCGCCCGGCAGCACTCGGGCGCTCAGGCAACGCGCGGCGCCGGTGAGATACAGGTAGTCGATCCGCCGGTCGGGCGTGGCGACGGGGAAGGTGAAGCCATCGCCCTCGCCGCACTCCGGCCACGCATCGCGGAAGCCCGCCGCGCGCAGGTCGGCGTGGATGGCGCTCTGCGGCCGGGCGTTGAAGTCGCCGCCGAGGAGGAGCGGCATCCCCCGCGCCCGCGCCGCCTGCGCCACCCGCAGCACGGTGGCGATCTCCTGCGCGCGCCACACGTCGTCGCCCGATGCGTCCAGGTGCGTGTTGAGGACGGTGAGCGGACCGCCCGGCGCGTCCACCTCGGCCAGCAGGACGCCGCGCTGCTCGCGGCCCCCCACCGTGCGCCCCGGCGGCGCGGTGACGATGAGGGGGATGAGCGTGTCCGTGTGGATCGGCCAGCGCGAGAGGAGCGCCACGCCGTAGTCGCCGCCCTGGAAGCCGATCGTCCGCCCGAACGCGACCGAGTAGCCGGTGAGGCGGGCCAGGATGGCGGGCTGGTCGGCCGGGCCCGAGCGGCGCGTGTTGCGGTCCACCTCCTGGAGCAGGACGAGGTCGGCCCCCGTGCTCCGCACCAGCTCCGCGACGCGCGGCAGGTTCTCGGCGCCGCCCGAATCCTTGCCCGCGTGGATGTTGTAGACCAGCACCGTCAGCTCGCGCACCGGCGACGCGGCCGGAGGCGTGCTGGCGCAGCCCGCGAGCAGGGCGGCCAGCGCGAAGTGGGAGAGGCGGAGGATGTTGATCACGGCATACGAAGGTCGGGTGGCACGCCGCGGGATCGGCCGGGAGCGGCGCATCGGCACCACAATGCGGCCCGCGCCGCACGCACGCCAGGCTCCGCGCCGTTTGCGATACGCCGATGCGCGCGCATACCTTGGGAGTGCCGTCCTCCGCAACGCGGCGCTTGCCGCATCCCCGCACCCCGGCCTGGTTATGAACCGTACCTTCCGAAGCGGGCTCTGCGCACTCCTCGTCGCCCTCACGCTGGCAGCGTGCGCCGCGCCCCCGCCGGCGAACGGCCCGGTGCCGCAGAACTGGAGCGCCGACGAAGCGCAGATCCGCGCCGCCATGCAGGCATCCTCCGACGCCTGGAACCGCGGCGACCTCAAGGGGCACCTCGCGATCTACGTGGACACGGTCACCTTCATGACGCCCAACGGCCCCCGTCCCGGCGTCGCGGCGATCGAGGAGTCGTTCACCCGGACGTTCTTCCAGGGCGGCAGGCCCAAGCAGAACCTGCGCTTCGAGCAGATGGTGGTGCGGCCGCTGGGCCCCGGCTCCGCGCTGGGAACGGGCCGCTTCATTCTCTCCGGCGGCGGCCAGGCGGACAACACCGGATGGTTCACCCTCGTCTGGATCCGCACCGCCGCCGGCTGGCGCGCCGTCCACGACCACTCAGGCTGACCGCCGGGCGCGGATTGCCGTTTGGGGTGTATCAGCCTACACGAGTCGAACCACGAACCAGCCGGCGGACGATGACTGAGCACGACGCAAAGATCGACTACCTGGAGCAGCACATCCCGGAGCTCGCGGAGGCGGCCGGGACGCAGGCGTACTGGGCATCGCTGGCCGCGGGCAACGACGTGCTGGTCATCGAGGAGGGAGCGATCTACCGCGTCTCTCCAGACGGCTCCCGCACCTTCATTCAAGCGACCGATCCTCCGGTCACCCTCGACACCGGAGTCGAGCACGTGCTTCCGTGAGCACGGACACGCCCCGGCTGCGGATGTTCGCCGGGCCGAACGGCTCCGGAAAGAGCACCATCAAGTCCGTCATCCGCCCGGAACTGATCGGAACGTATATCAATCCCGACGAGTTGGAGCATCAGATTCGCGAGCGCGGTGCCGTCGACCTGCGCGCGTTCGGTGTCCATGCGACCCAGGAGGAGATCGACGCGTTTTTCACATCCTCGACCCTCCTCCAGCGCGGCGGACTCACGGCGGCGGCACGCGCGATCCGCCTTCGCGGCGACTCGCTCGAGTTCGGGGACGTGGCGGCGAACTCCTACTTCGCTTCAGTGATCGCCGATTTCCTTCGCCGCAGGCTCGTCGCCTCCGGGGCCTCGGTGACGTTCGAGACAGTGATGTCGTCGCCCGACAAGGTCGACTTCCTTCGCGCTGCCCAGGCGCAGGGCTTCCGGACTTACCTCTACTACGTCGCCACCGGAGACCCTCTGGTGAACGTGTCGCGGGTAAAGAATCGGGTGCAGTTGGGGGGACACCCGGTGGCCGAAGAGAAGATCATCAGTCGCTACGCGCGCTCACTCGAACTGCTCATCTCCGCGATCCGTGCTTCTAATCGCGCGTACATCTTCGACAACTCCGGGAGCAAGCCTATTTGGCTTGCCGAAGTTACCGACGGGCGGGAACTGGAGATGAAAACAAGCCGGGTTCCCGCATGGTTCAAACGCCACGTCTGGGACCGGATGGGCTCGCAAGAAGCGGAGTAGGCGCCCTTGCGTTGCCGCGCATCCGCACCAGTGCGGGCCGCCGGATGAATTTCCGGAGGGGGGTTGATGGATGGCGACGAGGGTTTTACATTCATGGCCTGTCGAGCGCCAGGGTCGATTAGCTCAGTTGGTTAGAGCGCTCGCCTCACATGCGAGAGGTCCGGGGTTCGAGTCCCTGATCGACCATATACGCCTGCTTAGCTCAGTTGGTTAGAGCATCTGACTGTTAATCAGAGGGTCCCAGGTTCGAGTCCTGGAGCAGGCGCCTTCTAGTAGAGCCCCCTGGTGTAATTGGCAACACGCCTGACTCTGACTCAGGAAAGTCCAGGTTCGATCCCTGGGGGGGCTACTTTCTCCCAAACACGAAGCGCCCCAGCTGAAAAGCTCGGGCGTTTCGTGCATTCCGGGGGATCAATCCCCCGGCTGGAACGACGGGAAGCCGGCTGAAGCCGGCTCGGGAGCCGCGCAACCGAAGTGATCCGCCCCCTCTCTCGATAACAGAGGGCGCAGCCCTCTCCTGTTATCTGGAGAGGGGGCAGCGAGGAACGAGCGGGGGTGAGGGCTTGCACACCCCGCACTCCAGCATCGTCCCGATGAACCCCGCGCGCCCTTCCTCGGTCGTGACCCAGGGGCGCAGCTGCCAGGGCGGGTCGTGGCGGACGTGTTGGGAGTGGCCGCACTCCAGCTCGGCCGCCCAATGGCCCTCGCCGTCCCGCCGAAAGCCGGTGACGCGGCGCGGGACGCCGGGGCCGAAGCGCGGGTCCCGCCTCACGCCCGGCGCGAGAGGTGCACCGAGAGCGCGGTGTAGAGCACGGGGTAGACCAGCGACAGCCACACCAGCCACCCCGGCGGGCTCGGATAGCTCGTGAGCA
>DASVVI010000426.1:0-3093 GCA_036386635.1 Longimicrobium sp. | reverse complement strand
CGTCAGACCCGCGCGGCATAGGTGAGCGGGACGAGGCGGGGGGGGAGGGGGACAGTCGGGGGGAGGGCGGCGCCGGCCCAGGGGCTGGATGGATAGTCGCGGATCCAGGCCATCTTCCCCAGCGCGCGCGCGCAGCGGATGCAGGGGAAGGGGTCGAACGGGTCGCCGCCGTGGGGGAGGCTGGCGGCGCGCTGCGCATCCAGCGCTTCCTCGTAGCGCGGCCACACATCCAGCAGCGAGATCGTGTTCAGGTCCGCGACGACGTCGGTCTCGTTGGAGCCGTACTCGGAGAGCTGGCAGCAGAGCGAAAGGCGGCCGCGCGCATCGACGTAGATGCGGTTCTTCTTGAAGGTGTCGCAGATGGCCTCGGGGCCCTCCGTCGGGGCGCCGTAGTCGAGCATCACGGCCGTGCGGCGGCCCTCGGCGGCGAGGGCGAGGATCTCGTCGCGCGCGGAGTACCACTCGCGCGGGGCGAGGTCGCTGTCGCGCGCGGCGCTCCCGCCCACCGGCTGCGCCAGCGCGAAGTCGATCGACAGGCATCCAAGCGCCTCCGCCAGGTCCGCCGCCTGGCGAAGCTGGTGCCGGTCGCGCCGGTCTACCACGAAGCCCAGCGAGGTGGGGATCTGGCGGCTGGTGAGGAGCGCCACCGCCATCAGCACGCGCCGAAACGAGCCGCGCCCACGCTCTTCATCGTGCACCGCCTCGTCCGCCCCCGAAAGCGAGACGCGCACGCGCGCCGGCGGGTAGCGGTCGAGCGCGGGCATCAGGCGCCGCATGTGCCAGCCGTTGGTCACGAAGCGGTACGTCACGCCCCGCTCGTGCAGCCCGGCGATGATCCGCTCCCACTCAGGGTGCAGCGTGGGCTCGCCCCCGGTGATGGACGCGGCGACCTCGTCCCACAGCAGCCGAGCCTGATCGACCGTGCGGAGGATCAGGCCCGCGTCCAGGTTGCGGACGGTGGTGACGTCATCGCGGATGCAGTGCGGACAGCGGAGGTTGCAGTGCTCGGTGATCGCGAGGCCCAGGAGCATCAGCGGCCGTGCGCTACGGGCATACCGTGCTGCTGCCGGCGCCGCCGCAGGGGATGCTACCGCCGCTCTGCAGGGTCAGCTCGGTCAGGCGCGGAAGGTCCTTCACCTCTGGCGCGACCCAGCCGCGGCGCGGCGCGGAGCGGGGTGCCTGGGGCGGAGCGGTGCGGATCGGGTCCATGGTCGTCGGGGGAAGGAGAGACGGGATGCGCGGGCGCGGGGGGCGCCGGGGGTGTCGTGCGCCGACGGGAGCTGGCGGGCGGACAGGCGCTGCGTGTTCGGCATCCAAAGTAGCACGCTTCGCCGTCCTTGTGCAATCCTATCGCACGAGGGCGCTCCCGCAGTCGCGGCGCGTGCGGGAGCGGGAGCGGGCCGCGGGCGCCATCGCGGGGACGGGTTTCGCCCGGGAAGGTGGACGGCGTGAACCCCGGGGGCGGTGTCGGGTACGGGGGGCGCAACACCTTCATCCCGCACCCGCGCCCGATGCTCACCGAGCCGTTCCAAACCGCCGTCGACGATCCGCTGGAGGAGGCCCGCGAGGTCCTCCGCCGCCACTGGGGGTACCCCGACTTCCGGCCGGGGCAGGACCAGGCGGTGCGCAACGTCCTGGCGGGGGCGGACTCGCTGACCATCATGCCCACCGGCGGCGGGAAGAGCCTGTGCTACCAGGTGCCGGCGATGATGCTGCCGGGGCTCACGGTGGTGGTGTCGCCCCTCATCTCGCTGATGAAGGACCAGGTGGACTCGCTGGCCCGCGTGGGGCTCCCGGCCACCTTCATCAACTCGTCGCTCTCGCCAGACGAGATGTCGATGCGGATGGTGGCGGCCGAAAGCGGCCAGCTCAAGCTCCTGTACGTCGCGCCGGAGCGCTTCGACGGCGAGCGCTTCATCCGCCGCCTGGCCGCGATGGACGTGTCGCTGCTGGCGATCGACGAAGCGCACTGCGTCAGCGAGTGGGGGCACGACTTCCGCCCCTCGTACCTGCGCCTGGGCGAGGTGCGCCACGCCCTGGGTGACCCGCCCATCGCCGCGCTCACCGCCACGGCCACGGAGGAGGTGCGGCGCGACATCGTCCGCCAGCTCTCCCTGCGCGACGCGGCCACGCTGGTCACCGGCTTCGACCGGCGCAACCTGGTGTGGCACGTCCTGCGCGCCAAGAACGACAGCGAAAAGGACCGCCTCCTCCTCAAGCTCCTGCGCGGGCGCGAGGGATCGGCCATCGTGTACGCCTCCACGCGCAAGAACGTGGACGCGCTCACGGCGCTGCTGCGCGGCACCGGGATCGACGCGGTGGGCTACCACGCCGGCATCCAGGACCTGGAGCGCAAGCGCATCCAGGAGCGCTTCATGAGCGGCGCCGCGCAGGTGGTGGTGGCCACCAACGCGTTCGGGATGGGGATCGACAAGCGCGACGTGCGCATCGTCGTCCACTACAACATGCCCGGCAACCTGGAGGCGTACTACCAGGAGGCTGGCCGCGCCGGGCGCGACGGCGGCCCCTCCGACTGCGTCCTGCTGCACTCGTACGCGGACCGCTTCACCCACGAGTTCTTCATCGAGACCGCCAACCCCCCGCGCCGCGCGGTGGAGGCGATGATGGACACCGTGCGCCGCGGCGCCGACGCATCCGGCGTGTGCTCCGTGGGCCTGGTGGAGCTGGGGCGGATCGTGCCGGGGATCAAGGGCGACCGCATGGCCGGCTCCGCCCTGCGCGTGCTGGAGCAGTTCGGCCTCGTGCGTCCGCTGGGCCCCGCGGGCTCCGGTGTGCGTGTGCGGCTGGTGGCGCGGCCGGACCGCATCTCGCGCGAGCTGGCGGGGCGCACGGCGGAGCTGGAGCTGCTGCGCACCATCTGGCGGCGGGGTGGGGGAGAGGCGTCGTACCGCGGCACCGAGCTGGAGTGGGGTATGCTCGGCGTCCCCGGCGGCCGCGGCGAGGCCATGCGGATGCTGGACGCGCTTCAGGACGGCGGGTTCCTGGAGTGGGGACAGGCCGGCGGCGACGGCATCTGGGTGCTGGACCGCACCACTCCGATCAACCGCCTCCCCATAGACTGGCGCACGCTGG
>DASVVI010000425.1:0-2045 GCA_036386635.1 Longimicrobium sp. | reverse complement strand
TGCCCAGACAGCCAGGAGGTTGGCTTAGAAGCAGCCATCCTTGAAAGAGTGCGTAACAGCTCACTGGTCGAGTGCCGCTGCGCCGACAATGTATCGGGGCTCAAGCCATGTACCGAAGCTGCGGGATGCGCCCAGGGAACTGGGGCATCGGTAGGGGAGCGTCGTGTGGTCGGGGAAGCTCGGGGGTAACCGCGGGTGGAGAGCACACGAGAGCGAATGCCGGCATGAGTAGCGCGAGGTCGATGAGAAGTCGACCCACCGAATGCCCAAGGGTTCCGACGGAAGGTACATCCTCGTCGGGTTAGTCGGGCCTAAGCCGAGGCCGCAGGGCGTAGGCGATGGACACACGGTCGATATTCCGTGACCGCTCGCGGACGATCAAGTCGCCGCACGGTGCGGGGTAGGGTAGGTCGAGCGCCCCCATTGGACATGGGGCGTCCAAGCCCGCAGGGGCGGTTGGCTTCGTGCCGGCCGTCGCCGAGGGGTGGGAAACCTACGGGTTCGCCCGTGGGGATTCGATTGAGCCTGGCCTCCGAGAAAAGCCGTGCGGCGGAAGCCGCGAGCGCCCGTACCGCAAACCGACACGGGTGGCCGGGTGCGAGAGCACCGAGGTGGACGGGTGATCCCTCGTTAAGGAACTAGGCAAGTTGACCCCGTAACTTCGGGAGAAGGGGTACCGCGGCAGCGTGAAGGGTCTAGCACCCGGAGCGCGAGGCGGGCGCAGAGAAGAGGCCCACGCGACTGTTTACCAAAAACACAGCTCCCTGCCAACGCGCAAGCGGACGTATAGGGGGTGACGCCTGCCCGATGCCGGAAGGTCAAGGGGAGCGGTGACGAGCTGCGAACCGAAGCCCCGGTCAATGGCGGCCGTAACTATAACGGTCCTAAGGTAGCGAAATTCCTTGTCGGGTAAGTTCCGACCCGCACGAATGGCGTAACGACGTGGGCGCTGTCTCAACGAGGGGCCCGGCGAAATTGAACTGGCCGTGAAGATGCGGCCGACCCGCGACAGGACAAAAAGACCCCGTGGAGCTTTACTGCAGCCTGGCGTTGGATCGGGCTCGGGGATGCGTAGGATAGGTGGGAGGCTGGGAACCGAGGACTCCGGTCCTTGGGGAGCCGCCGGTGAAATACCACCCTTCTCCGAGTGTGCTCCTAACCGTGCGCCGTGATCCGGCGTCGGCACAGCGCCTGGTGGGCAGTTTGACTGGGGCGGTCGCCTCCCAAAAGGTAACGGAGGCGCCCAAAGGTTCCCTCAGGCTGGATGGAAATCAGCCGCCGAGTGCATAGGCAGAAGGGGGCTTGACTGCGAGGCCGACACGCCGAGCAGGGACGAAAGTCGGGCTAAGTGATCCTCTGGCTTCCGCGTGGAAGGGCCAGGGCTTAACGGATAAAAGCTACCCCGGGGATAACAGGCTGATCTTGCCCGAGAGTCCACATCGACGGCAAGGTTTGGCACCTCGATGTCGGCTCGTCGCATCCTGGGGCCGGAGCAGGTCCCAAGGGTTGGGCTGTTCGCCCATTAAAGCGGTACGCGAGCTGGGTTCAGAACGTCGTGAGACAGTTCGGTCTCTATCCGTCGCGGGCGCAGGGACCTTGACGGGAGCCGTCCCTAGTACGAGAGGACCGGGACGGACGGACCTCCGGTGTACCGGTTGTCGCGCCAGCGGCACCGCCGGGTAGCCGACGTCCGGCAGGGATAACCGCTGAAAGCATCTAAGCGGGAAGCTCGCCCGGAGATGAGGATCCCCATCGGGTCAACCGAGTAAGGCCCCAGCTAGACGAGCTGGTCGATAGGCCGCGCGTGGAAGCCCCGCGAGGGGTGCAGCGGAGCGGTACTAATGGCCGAGGGCTCAGCATCATCCGCTCGGGCACGACCCCGGGCCGACAGGATCGGTTCACGTCCATACCACGCGCATGCGTCCCGGCCGGCGCACCGCACTCGATGCTCGCGCGTCGGGGACGGCGTCCCGACCGCGCGCCCACCGCGGCGCGGTACCTGAACAATCGAAGAGTGGTGAGGAGAGAGGGAGAACCTTTTCAAG
>DASVVI010000424.1:0-1860 GCA_036386635.1 Longimicrobium sp. | reverse complement strand
CGCGCGCGCTGGCTGGACACGTATGCCGAGAACATTACCCAGACCCGTGAGCGTCTGAAGACGTACCGGGCTCTCCCGCGGGTGCGCGCGGGGAGTGGCGAGCTCCTCGACATCGCAGACCGTACGCGCGACTCGCTGCAGATGCTTGGCGACGAGATCTCGGCCCTGGCGCGCGGGGGCCAGCTCGCCACGGCTGCCGGACGGCTTCCCGAGCTCGAGGTGAAGCTGGAGCGCCTCAGAGATCCGCTCGGCACCCTGGAGGAAGGGCACGAGGCGGACACCGAAGCTCTCTCGCGCCGTGCGCGGACCGCGGCCTGGGTTTCGTGGGCGGCGACCCTCGCGTCCCTCCTCCTGCTCGGCCTGGCGGTCGTCGCGATCGCGCGGGAGATGGAGCGCCAGGTGACCGTGCCCATCACGCGCCTCGTCGATGTGGCCGAGCAGCTCGCGCGGGGCGATCTGGACGTCGACGTCGGGCAGGACCGCGAGCGGCGCGACGAGATCGGCCGCCTCTCCAGCGCGATGCAGACGACGGTGGAATCAGAGCGCGAGATCGCGCGCGTCGCGGCACGAGTCGCCGCCGGAGACCTGTCGGTGCGGGTGACGCCTCGGTCCGCGCAGGACCGGCTGAGCGCCGCGCTGGCCGAAGTCGTCGAGTCCGAGCGAGAGATGGCGCGCATAGCGGAGCAGATCGCCGCGGGTGATCTGACGGTGACGGTGCCGCGGCGGTCGGGCGAGGATGCGCTCAGCGCCGCGCTCACCTCGATGGTGGAGCGGCTCGCGGCGGTGATCGCTGACGTCCGGTCGGGGGCGGAAGTGCTCTCCGGAGCCTCCAGCCAGATGACCCTCACGGCCCAGTCGCTGGCCGAGGGCGCGGGCGATCAGGCTGCGGCCGCTCAGGAGACGACGGCCAGCCTCGACGAGATCGGGGCCACCGTGAGCCGGAACGCCGCGGAGAGCAGGGTGGTGGAGCGCAACGCCCTACGCGCGGCCGAAGAGGCGGCGGCGGTCGGCAACGCGGTGCAGGAGTCCGTGGCGGCGATGCACGAGATCACGCAGCGGGTGAGCATCGTGGAGGAGATCGCCGAGCAGACGAACATGCTCGCCCTGAACGCGGCCATCGAGGCGGCTCGTGCGGGGGAGCAGGGGCGCGGGTTCGCGGTCGTGGCCGACGAGGTGAGGAAGCTCGCCGTGCGTGCGCAGCAATCCGCGCAGGAGATCAGGGTGCTGGCGGCGGGCAGCATCCAGACCGTGGAACGCTCCAGCGGGCTGATCGTCGCTCTGGTGCCCACCATCCGCCTCACTACCGAGCAGATGCAGCGCGTCGCGGACGCATCGGACGAGCAGACGGCGAGCCTGGGCCACATCAACCGCGCGATGGAGCAGGTGGACCAGGTCGCCCAATCCAACGCCGCCGCCACCGAAGAGCTCGCCGCCACCGCCCAGGAGCTCTCCGCCCAGGCGGAGGCCCTGCAGGAGCGCGTGCGGTATTTTCGGGTCGCGGCGCGGGTGGGGGTGGAGTGCGTGAGTGCGTGAGTGCGTGAGTGCGTGAGTGCGTGAGTGCGTGAGTGCGTGAGTGCGTGAGTGCGTGAGTGCGTGAGTGCGTTGGAACGCGCGGCACCCCCATCCCTGTCATCCTGAGCGACGCGCGGCACCGCCCTCCGCACGGCTCCAAACTATGGCGCGGAGCGAAGGATCTACTGCGCGTGACGAGGGCCCCGTGACATTACACCGGCCTCTTGCCTTGCCGGCTGGATCCTTCGGTCGCCACAGGAGTACGGCGCACTGCGGGCATCCGTCAGGCGGCTCCCTCAGGATGACAAAGGGTTGGGGGTAGCCGGCGTGGTTCACGCACTCACGCAC
>DASVVI010000423.1:0-1980 GCA_036386635.1 Longimicrobium sp. | reverse complement strand
GTGCTCGGCGAGCGACCGCGTGAAGACGTGCGTGCCGTTGGGACGCGCCACGAAGTACAGGAAATCCCCCGGCGCCGGGTTGAGCGTCGCCTGGATGGCGCCCGCGCTGGGCGAGGCGATGGGCCCCGGCGGGAGGCCGGCGTGGGTGTAGGTGTTGTACGGGTTGTCCTTGACCGCGTCGATGTCGCGGTACAGGAGCCGCGCGCGGTTGCCGCCGAGCGCGTACTGCACCGTGGGGTCCGCCTGGAGCCGCATCCCCACCCGCAGCCGGTTGTGGTACACGGCGGCGATGGTAGGCCGTTCGTCCCACACCTTTGCCTCGCGCTCCACGATGGAGGCGAGCGTCACCACCTGCCGCTCGTCCATCTGCAGAGCTTGCGCACGGGCACGCATGGCGGGGGTCCACACGCGGCGGTAGCGGCCGACCATCGCGTCCACCATGCGGTCGACCGAGGTGCCAAGGGGGAAGACGTAGGTGGCGGGGTAGAGGTAGCCTTCCAGCGTCGGCCCGGGGACCTTGCGCCGCTTCGCCGCGTCCTCTGACGAGAGGAGGTTCAGCGCGCTGTCCGCGGGGATGCCGGCGGCCTTGGCGAGGCGCGGCGCGACCTGCATCACAGTCCAGCCCTCGGGGATCACGACGCGTGTCTTGACCACTTCGCCCGTGGTCAGCTTGCGGAGGATGTCGGCCCACTCGGTGCCGCGCCGCATCTCGTAGACGCCGGGCTGGATGCGCGCCGCCGCGCGCTTGCTCCGCGCGTACAGCTTGAACCTGCCCGCCGACTTGACGATCTGGCGCGCCTCGAGCGTATCGGCCACGACCGAGAGCCCGCTGCCGGCCGGAACGGTGAAGCGAATCGGCGGGCCGGACGGGCCGCCGCCTCCGCAGGCCGCCAGGAGGATCAGGGCGAAGAAGACCGCGCAGTGGCGGATGTGTGCGTGCGTCACGGTTCGGGCTGCTGAGCCGCCTGGTTGCGGCGGAGGGTGAGGAAGCCTTCCAGGATCAGCGCGGCGGCTTCGGCGTCGATGCGTCCCTTTTCCTCGCGCTGGCTCTTCTTGAGGCCGCTGCCGCGCACGTTGCGCTCGGCGATGATGGAGGTCATCCGCTCGTCCATCCAGTGCACGGGAAGCTGGGTGCGGCGCTCCAGTTCCGCGCCGAACGCGCGCACCTCGGCGGTCCACGCGCTCTCCTCGCCGCTCAGCTCCAGCGGCAGCCCGATCACCGCCTCGTCCACCTCGCGCTCCGCGATGATCCGCTGGATCTCGGGCCACGGCGGCCGCTTCCCCATGCGCCTTTGCAGCGTGGGAAGCAGGGTCGCGATCGTCCGTGTCGGATCGGAGACCGCGACCCCGATTCGGCGCTCGCCGTAGTCCAGGGCAAGGGTGCGGGGCATGGGGCGGGTTCGGTGCGAGGGAAGGTATGGTGATAAGTGCGTTAGTGCGTTAGTGCGTGAGTGCGTTTGTGAGTGCGTGGCACATAACCCTTTGTCATCCTGAGCGACGCGCTGCACCGATCTCTGCCCGTCTCCAAACTCTGGCGCGGAGCGAAGGATCTACTGCGCGTGGCGAGAGACCCGTGGGAAAACGCAGGCCTCCTGTTTCGCCGGCTAGATCCTTCGGTCGCCGCGCGAGCACAGTGGCATGGCGGGGTTCGGGTGGGCGGCTCCCTCAGGATGACAAAAGGGTGGGGGCGCACTCACGCACTAACGCACTCCCTCCCGGCTAGATCCTTCGGTCGCCGCGCAAGCAAATGGGCACGGCGGTGTCCGGGTGGGCGGCTCCCTCAGAGGGTATTTAAAAACTCCACTGGGGCCATCAGTCCGAAGTCTCGCAATGCCGCACGGAAGCAAGAAGTAATCATCTTCGGCACAACTGAAGCTTGATCTTGCTCTCGCGCGAGCCATCGGATCTGCCGGATTGACTTTTCTAAACACCCTCTGAGAGAGCCGCCCCGCCGCGGCCTGCGTGGCACATCGTAGTCGT
>DASVVI010000422.1:0-6743 GCA_036386635.1 Longimicrobium sp. | reverse complement strand
ATGAACTCCGAGCGGTCGTCCGCCGGGAAGAACTCGCCGCCCAGCTTGAACACCACCGGCACCACGCCGGCCAGGGTGAGCCCGCCCACGATGCAGCCGAGCACCACCGCCGTGCGGGCCACGCCCGTGGCGATGCCGCCGCCGCGCCCGCCCACCGTGGTGTACGTGTAGCGCACCTCGGGCTTGCCGCGGGCCAGCGACGCCACCTCCTCGGCCTTCATCTGCGTGTAGGCCAGGTTGCTCCCCGGCGGAGTGTCGATCTCCACCATGAACTCGCTGCGGTCGTCCGCGGGGAAGAACTCGCCGCCCAGCTTGAAGACGACCGGCACCATCCCGGCGGCCATCATCCCGATAATCAGCGAGCCCAGCACCACCGCCGCGCGCCCGATGCCTCCCAGGATCTTGCCGCGGCGCCTGTGCCCGATGGGTACGAGCGGGGCGGCGACGGCGGCTAGCAGCGCCATCCCCAGCACCACCGCGAAGCCCAGGATGCCCGTGGCCGGGATCTGCAGCGCGCCCAGGAACATCCCCAGCGCCAGCATCACGATGAAGAGCCGGTGGTCCAGCGCCCACCCGATCACCCGGCGGTAGCGGTGCGCCTGGTGGTCGAACCACCGGTTGAAGCGGTCCAGCGTCCGCGTGATCCACCACTTCTCGTTCTCGGGCACGTGCGGGTCCGGCCAGTAGGCGGAGAGCATCGGGTCAAGCGAGAACGACACGAAGAGCGACACCAGCACCGAGCAGGCGATGGTAAGCGCGAACGGCGCGAACCACTGCTCCGCCAGGCTCCCCATGAAGGCGATGGGCACGAAGACGCAGACGATGGAGAACGTCGTCGCCGCCACGGCCAGGCCGATCTCGTCCGTGCCCTCGCGCGCCGCCGTGTAATGGTCCTTACCCATCTCCACGTGGCGCACGATGTTTTCTCGCACCACGATGGCGTCGTCGATCAGGATGCCGATGGCCAGCGAAAGGCCCAGCAGCGACATGGTGTTCAGCGTGAAGCCGAACGCCTGCACCGCCACGAACGCCGCCAGCACCGACACCGGCAGCGCCAGGCCGGTGATGATGGTGCTGCGCCACGAGTTGAGGAAGATGAAGACGACGAGCACCGTGAGGAGCGCGCCCTCGATCAGCGTCTCCTGCACGTTGTTCACCGAGTTCTCCACCCGCTCGCCGGCGTTCTGCACCACGTCCAGCTTCACGCCGGCCGGCAGCGTCTTCTGCAGCTCCGTGATCTCGGCCAGCACCTTCTCGGCGACGGCGGTGGTGCTGTACCCCTGCGACTTCACCACCTCGATCCCCACCGCGGGGCGCCCGTTGTAGAGCGCCACCGAGCGCGCCTCCTCGGTGCCGTCGCGCACGCTGGCGACCTCGCCCAGGCGGATGATCTGCCCGCCGCGCTGCGCCACCACCAGCTGCGAGAACTCCGCCGGGTCCGCCAGGCGGCCGCGCAGGCGGATGGTGCGCTCGTCCAGCGCGCCGTTGATGCGCCCCACGGGCGCGGCCAGGTTCTGCGACTGCACCGCCTGCACCACCTGCGGAATGCCGATGCCCGCCGCCTGCATGCGCTGCGGATCGACCTCCACGGTCAGCTCGCGCTCCACGCCGCCCACCACGTTCACCTCGGCCACGCCCTGCAGGCCGCGAAGCTGCCGCGTCACGCCGGGGTCCGCCAGCCGCGTGAGCTCGGGGGAGCGCAGCGCCTGGGACGACAGCGTCAGCGAGACGATCGGCTGGTCGTTCGGGTCGAAGCGGGTGAGGATCGGCTCCTCCATCTCCGGCGGCAGGTCGCCGCGGATCTGCGACACGGCGTCGCGGATGTCCTGCGTGGCCTGCTGCAGATCCTTTTCGAAGTTGAACTCCACCAGGATGGTGCCGAAGCCGTCCAGCGACTGCGAGGTCACGCGGTCCACGCCGCTGATCCCGGCGATCGCCTCCTCCATCGGCTCCACCACCTCGCGCTCCACGATGTCGGGCGAGGCGCCGGGGTACGGCACCGCCACGTTGACGATGGGAGGCGCGACCTCCGGGAACTCGTCCGTGTCCAGGTTCAGCAGTGCGAAGATGCCGAACACCACCAGCGCCAGCATCGTCACCACGGTAACGACGGGCTTCTTGATGGCGAAATCCGAGATGAACATGGTGCCGTCTCCTTACCGTGCCGGGGCGGCGCCGGCGGCGCGCACCCGTACCTGAGCTCCCGGCGTGGTGCCTACCGCCGCTCCCACCAGCACCGTGTCGCCCGGCGCCAGCCCGGTGATGACCTCCACGCGGTCCGTGTCCGAGTCGCGCGCGCCGAGCTGCACCGTCACCCGCTCCGCCTTGCCGCCGCGCAGCCGCAGCACGCTGGGCGCCACGCCGCGCTCGTCCACCGCGTCGGCCGGCACCGTCACCGCCTGCCGCGCCCCCGCCTGCACCCGCCCCTCGGCGAAGAGGCCGGAGACCAGCACCCCGTCCTGGTTGGGGATCGTCACCACCACCGGGATCTGCCGCGTGGCCGGGTCGGCCGCGGGGGAGATGCGCTGGATGGTGCCGGTGAAGGTGCGCCCCGGGTACGCGCTGATGGTGAACCTCACCGGCGTGCCCACCCGCAGGGCGCTGAGCTGCTCCGCCGGCACCGCCGCCTCCAGCCGCATGCTGCCGGGGTCGATGATGGTGAAGAGCGGCGTCCCCGGTTGCACCACGTCGCCCGCGCTCACCGGCCGCGCGCTCACGATGCCGCTGATCGGCGCGGAGATGATGGTGTTGGACTGCTGCTTCCGCGCCTGCGCCAGCCGCGTGCGCGCGTCGGCGAGCTGCGCCTGGCCCGTGGCGAGCTGGCTGCGCGCCAGCTCCAGGTCGCGGTCCGCCACGGCGCCGGCCTGGTTCAGGGTGGCCGCGCGCTCCGAGTTGCGCTGCGCCGTGCTCACGCTGATCTGCGCCGACCGCACCCCGGACTGCGCCGAGATCACCGCGTCGCGGATGGCGGAGTCGTCGATGCGCCCCAGCGTCTGCCCCGCGCGCACGGGCTGCCCCCGGTCCGCCGTCACCTGCAGCACCGTCCCGCCGAGCTGCGCCGTCACCGCCGCCTCGCGCTCCGCGGCGAGCGTGCCGGAAAGGGTGGGCCCGCTCGACACCTCGCGGGTGGAAACGACCTCGATCGCCTCCGGTCCCAGCACGATCTCCGCCGGCCCCTTGGCCACCGCCGCGTCCGAATCCCGCCCGCAAGCCGCAAGCACCAGCACCGACGCCGCAGCGGCGGCGCGCATTCCTCTATTCCTCATTGACCGCCTCCGGTAAACGCCGCCTGTGTGGGATCCGTCGCGGGCGCCTGCTGCTGTCGCGGCCGCTGCTGCTGCTGCTGTGTGTTCTGCCCCGCCGACGACTGCGTGCGCGCCGCGCCGCCCAGGTTGAACGGAAGGTCGGGAAGGAGCGCCAGCCTCACGCGCGCCACCGCCAGGTCGCGCGCGGCCTGCGCGCGGTTGGCCTCCGCCTGCTGCAGGAGGATGCGCGAGTCCGCCACCTCTATCTGCGTGGAGATCCCTTCGCGGTAGCGGATCTCGGCAATGGAGTACGCGCGCCGCGCCTGCTCCACCGTGCCCGTCGAAGCCTGCCACGACGCCTGCGCCGCCTCGAGCTGCTCCAGCGCGGTGCGCGTGTCGAGCGACGCCGCCTCGCGCGTCTGGCGGTACTGCGCCTGCGCCTCGGCGAGGTTCGCCTCCGCCACCAGCCGCTCGCCGCGCAGCCGCCCGCCGGTGAAGATGGGCACCGAGAGTCCCGCCCCCACGCTGGCGTTGGTGCGGAAGTCGTCGTACGCGGGAAGCACATCCTGCGGGAACGCCACCCGCCCGTAGCTGAAGGTCAGCGCGATGTTGGGATACGAGGCAGCCCTCGCGATCCGCCGCTGCTCCTCCTGCACGCGCACCGCCTCCGCCGCCTGCCGTACGGGCGCGCGCAGGGCGGTGGATGTATCGCCCAGCGCCTCCTCGCGGCTGGCGAAGCGCGCCACCGACACCGGCCGCGCATCGTCCAGCGGCGTGGTGAGGGTGATGGGCACGTCGGCCGGAAGGTCCAGGAGCTGCTTGAGCCGCAGGTACGCCAGGTCGCGCTCGGCCCGGCGCTGGATGAGCACCGGGCGCAGGTTGTCGCGCGAGACCTGGGCGCGCAGCAGGTCGAACTCCGGCTGGTTGCCCACCTGCCGCGCCAGCGTCGTCTGCCGCAGCGTCGTCTCCGCCTGCGCCAGCGTCGCCTCTGCGATGTCCACGAGCTGGTTGGCGAGCCCCGCGTCGAAGTACGCCTGCGTCACGTCCAGGGCGAGCTGCGCGCGCTGGGTGCTCAGCGTCACCTCGGCCACGCGCCGCCCCGCGTCCGCGATGCGGTTCTGCGCGTTGAGGGAGCCGCCGTTGAACAGGTTCTGCTGCGCCGTCACCCCGTAGCGCCAGGTGTTCTCGCTTCCGAAGCCGGCGCTGCTGAGCCCCGCGAAGGGGTTCGTCCCCTGCCCCGCGCAGCGCAGCCGCTGCTCCAGCGAGTCCACCCGCTGCTCGATGGGGAGCGCCGGGTTGGGCGTGTACGGCCCGGTGATCGGCGGCACGGGGCACCCGGCGGGCGGCCCGGTGGCGGTGGTGTCGCCGCCGGCACCGCTGAACCCCGAGAACTGCGACGCCAGCGTGCGTGAGTACGACAGGTTGCCGGCGACCTGCGGAAGCCGCTGGCTGCGCGCCTGCAGCACCTGCCCGCGCGCCCGCGTCACCCCGGCGCGCGCGACGGCCACGGTCTCGCTGGCGTCCTCGGCCACGCGCAGCGCGTCCTCCAGCGACAGCGCCGCGCCGGCCGCGGGGCGCGAGGCCACCGGGGTCTGCGCGGCGAGCGGTGCCGCGATAGCAAACAGGAAGAGGGCGGCCGCCCCGCGGCGATACCCTTTGTGCGATCTCATGTCAGAACGGTCCGTTTCAAGGTTTCGTCACGCCGCGTCGCCGGTGGTCCGGCGGCTGGCGCGGCGGGTCTCCTTCCACTCCTGGATCAACCCTTCCACGCGGTCCACCAGGAGGCGGTGGAAGCGGGCCGCTCCGCAGAGCCGCTCGCATCCCACCGCGCGGTCGGCCGGGAAGCTCTCGCGGGCCTCGTCGAAGAGCTGGATCATGTCGGTCCAGCGACCCTGCGCCACGCGCAGCATCCTCTCCCACGGGTCGTCGCCCGCGCGGTAGAAGTCGCGCCGGTCTCCCAGCGACGACACCCGCTCGATGAGTCCCAGCGCCTCCAGCATGCGCGCGTTGGTGCTGACGGAAGCCTTGCTGGCCTGCAGCTTCTCGGTGAGCTCGTCGAGCGAGTACGCCCGGTCGCCCACCAGCAGGAGCCCGAACATGCGTCCGGCCCCGCGCGGCATCCCTTCCCGCTCGCAAAGGAGCCCCATCCGCTCCACGAACTGCTGTACCGATCCTTCCATCTGCTCACCGGGTCAGGGGAATTCGAGGCCGCAAGCTAAAGCGTTCGTTTCGTTCAGTCAATACTGAACGAAGTGAAAACAAATGTAGTGGCGGTTTCCTGCGGCGCACAGAACTCTTGCTTCCCCCCAATAGCTAATATACGTTGAAATCAACGTACAACCATTCCAACGTACGATGGAGACCGAGTATGAGAGCCAACCCGGGAGGTCAGATCGCACCGTCGGAGGTAATCGGCCGGGGGCCGCTCATCGATCGGCTGTGGAGAGTGCTGGATCGACAGAGTGTTCTGCTCACGGCCGAGCGCCGGATCGGCAAGACCACGGTCTTGAAGAAGATGAAGCTGGAATGCCCTTCCGGAACACTCGTCTTCTACCGCGATCTCGAGGGAGTGCGCACGCCCTTGGAGTTCGTGCAGAAGGTGGTGGAGGATGTCGATAGCAGCCTCAGCGCCAGGGATCGAGGCAAGAGCCGCGCACGCGCACTCATGGGCGCGCTTGCTGGATTCGAGATCGGACCAGTCATCAAGTTCCCCGCCTTCGAGAACCAGGATTGGAAGGCGCTCCTCGACGCGACCATCGCGGATCTCGCGAGCTTCCAGAAACAGCAGGTCCTTTTTTTCTGGGACGAGATCCCGCTGATGCTCTACAACCTCAAGGCGCGCTTCGGGGAAGAACTCGCGATGGACGTACTGGACTCGCTGAGGGCACTCCGCCAGCACCACGCGACCGTTCGGATGGTGTTCACCGGGTCCATCGGGCTGCACAACGTGCTGTCGTCGCTGAAGCGCGGCGGCTACGCGAACGATCCGGTAAACGACATGCTCACCATAGACATGCAGCCGCTCTCCGAAGCCGACGCGAGGACGCTCGCGCGGCGCCTGGTCGATGGCGAGCAGCTCAGCTCCGCGGACCCACATGCGCTCGCCGGGCACATCGCTGAGGCAGTGGACCGGCTCCCGTTCTACATCCACCACGTCGTCGACAGCCTGACGGAGCGGGACGACCACAGCACCGCGGCCGTGGATGCCATCGTGGAAGAGCGCCTCGCCGACTCTCAGGACCCCTGGCACCTCCGGCACTACGTCGAGCGGATCCGCACGTACTACGAAGGTGAAGCCGTCAACGTCGCGTTCGCGATACTCGACCACCTCGCGACCGCTGAAAATGCCGTTCCCTTTGCCGAGCTGCGCAACGCGGTGGACGCACAGCGCACCGGAATCCCCAAGCAGGACGTTCACGACACGCTCGACCTCCTGAAGCGCGACCACTACGTCGTGCAGAATCCGCGAGACGGAACATACTCATTCCGCGTCCCCAT
>DASVVI010000421.1:0-3167 GCA_036386635.1 Longimicrobium sp. | reverse complement strand
AGTTACTGGCTGGGCATCATTTCGATAGAACAAAAAGCCCGTGCAGCAGGCTGCACGGGCTTTTACGGCCAGAACCGGGACCGCTGTCGCTTACCGCGGGATCTCGGTGCGGACGGCGCGGTAGCCGCGGTCGGGGATCTCGACGCGGATGACGCGGTTGAGGGCGTCCACCCAGACGTGCTGGACGCCGGCGCCTGCGGGCTGCACCACGAGGTGGTAAAGGCTCACCTGCGTGCCGTTGATGTCCACGCGCTCCTCACCGCGCGAGGTGACGGTGGCCATCACCTGGCGGTTCTCGCGGGGGACGATGATGGGGACGCGTCCCGAGCGCAGCCGCTGCGCCAGGAAGAAGTAGTGGTGCGCCACCCCTTCATCGAGCACCAGCGCGCCGGTGCTGGCGGCGTACTCGCGGAGCTGCTCGCCAGCCGCGGTCACGATGCGGGCGCTGAAGCGGCCGCCGCCGACGTTCCCGACGATCTTACGCGGCGAGTCGCCGCCGACGTCCACCTGGTACGACGCGGGATCGGCGGAGAGCCCGCGGGCGCGGAGGCGTGGGGTCAGCTCCAGCGTCCCCGTTTCCAGGCGCAGGGAGACGCGCCCGTTGGCGGTGAACTCGGAGGTCTCGCCGCTGCCGATCTGGCGGATGGTGAACTCCTCCGTCCCCACTTCGCGGTCGCCCACGTAGACGCGAAAGGTCCCCTGGTCCGACGCGCCGGCCTGGGCCCCTGCGGAAACCGGCGCCAGCCCCGCGAGTGCCGCGAGCGCGATCCGGACGAGCTTCGTACGCTGATTGGTCATCATCTTCTCCCGGGGACGCCGCGGCGCCCCGTCATGTGAGGTCCCGCCCGTGCGGGTTCCATAAGGTCGTACCCCGCGGGGGAGGGTGGTGTTTCCCCATGCAAGGGGCGGGCTCCGGGGGGGAAGTGCGTTAGTGCGTGAGTGCGTGAGTGCGTTCCCCCCTTATGTCATCCTGAGCGAGCCGCCTGCCCTAACATCTGCGGCGCACTGCACTTCTGCGGCGAACGAAGGATCTAGCCGGCGAGGCAGGGGGACGGTGGGTCGCGACGAGGCCCTCGGTACGCGCAGTAGATCCTTCGCTCCGCGCCAAGCGTTGGAGACGGGGCAGGGTCAGAGAGGCGCGTCACTCAGGATGACAAGATTGGCTCTCAACAGCCCGCTTCAGCGGGCTTCGCGTGGTTCCAGCCGGGGGATTCATCCCCCGGCGTTCAATGCCGGTGTTCCGGCGCCGGCCAATTCCCCGCACCCACGCACTAACGCACTCACGCACTCACGCACTCACGCACTCCCTCACTCCTCCTCATCCCGCGGTGGAGCAATGAACACCTTGTGACGTATCTTCTGAAGGATATGTTCGTACATGCGCCGGCCCTTCTCCGCCGTGGCACGGGTGGGCTCGCCCACGGAGCCGGGGCAGCCGGCGGGGAGGCGCTTCAGCTGGCCGCGGGTGAAGCGGCGGAACTCGTCCACGCCCATGCGGAAGTCCTTGGCGTCCTCCATGCGCACCCGCTCGGGGTGCAGGTGCAGGAGGATCGAGGTCAGCGCCTCGCCCCCGTGCTCGGGCCCCCCCGACCCCTCCACGAATTGAGACAGGTCCACAGAGAGCGCGTCCACCACGCGGACCCGCGCGTGAGGCGCCCGGATGGTGGCGATGGCCTCCACGTGCGGGTCGTGCGGCGATGCGGTGATGGCGATGAACTCGTTGAAGCCGTGCGCCGCCCACGCCGCCGCCACCTCGTTGAGCGCGCGGTGCAGCGTCTTCGCGCGCAATGCCGCCGTCCCCGCGTAGTCCGCCTCCGCAGGGACGTTGACGCCGAAGGGGAAGACCGGCGCGCGCAGGACGCCGAACTCCCGCGCCAGGTCGTCCGCCAGCGCCTCCACCACGCGGGTGCCGGCGCCCAGCGGCAGGTGCGGCCCGTACTGGTCGCACACGCCGATAGGAAGGATCAGCCGCCGCTCGGTGGCCACGCGCGCGGCCACCTCGCTCCAGGGGAGGTCGTTGAGGGCGTAGGCCGGATGCGCGGGACGGGGATCGGGGGTCATGCTGCGCTGGGCTGAGAGGGTGCGGCGCCCGCAGGCGCTCGCCTGGGCCGCGGCGTGGGGCGCTACGCTGGCGCTGGCCGCGTGGATCCTCCTGCTGTCGCCGGTGTGGCTCGCCGCCGCTGGGGCTGGGGGCATTCTCTGGGCCGCGCTGGCGCGCGAGGTGGCCCCCCGCTGGCGCTGGAGCGTGGCGATGGCGCTCGCCCTGGGCGTCAGTATAGGGGCATCGTTCCAGTTGCGCCTGGGGGAAGGGGCGCGCAGCTGGGAGCGCGTGCGCTTCGCCGCCGAGAACCGCGTCGGCGCCGAGGTCAAGCAGGGGCTGGACGACATGTTCGACCGCGACACGCTGGCCGTGGCGGAGGCGGCGCGCGCGGCGGGTGGCGTGCGCGCGGCGAACACGGCCCTCTTCGCGCGCATGGAGCGCATCCGGCGCGAGCGCAACGTGACCGCGCTGGCCGTGTACGAGCCGGACGGGTCGCCGCTGGTGTGGGCGGGGGAGCATCGTGGCACCGTGCCGGACTCGGTGCGCGCGGGGCTCCACTTCTACTCGTACTCCGCCGGGCCGCTCTTCGGCTACCTGTACTTCACAAACCGCCTCGCCAACGGGCGCGTGGCGGTGGCGGCGCAGCTGCTGGAGGCGCACGTGGAGGTGGGCGAGGGTACGCCGCCGTACGCGGAGACCTTTGCGCGCAGGTACGGCGTGGCCCCCCGCTTCACCACCCCCGAGTTCGCGCCGCAGGATTCGGCGTGGGACTGGACGGGGTACCAGGGGCCCATCCTGAGCGTCGTCTTCGCCACGCTGACGCAGGAGACGTGGCGGGAGCGCATCGTCCTGCGCGGGCGCTGGGCGGTGGCGCTGGCGTGGCTGGCGACCGTCGTCCTGCTGGGGATCGCCTGGGCGCGCGGCGACCGCGGCTGGGGCGTGCCGCTGGCCGCCGTCGCCGCCGCGCTCTACGTGCTTCCGTGGGGGGCGACGGGTGCGGCGGGAGACCTCTTCTCCCCGCTCGGTTTCGTCATCCCGCTCCCCGGCGATCCCACGCTGGGGCAGCTCCTGGTGGTGCTGGCGGCGCTGGCGGTGTGGCTCCTCTCCCGCTCGCGGTCGCTGCCGC
>DASVVI010000420.1:0-3815 GCA_036386635.1 Longimicrobium sp. | reverse complement strand
ACCGCACGAGGAGCTCCGCCGCCGCCCTCACCCACACCAGCGGAATCCACCCCAGCCGCAACGACCCCGCCAGCAGGAGCATCCCCGCCACACTCCCCGGCATCGGCAGCCGTGCCACGGACACCAGCGCCTCCCCCGCCGCCCAGAACCCGAGCAGCACCGCGAATCCGACGACTGGCTTCACCCATCCCATGACGATCCCTCGCGATGGAGTCCCTCCCACGAATCGAGAAGTTACATCCCGCGCAACCCTCCTCACCATCCGGCATCCAACCCGAAGACACGCGGTGCACCCTCTCTCTGCGTCTCCGCGCCTCCGCGTGAGCCATGCAGTTGCAGTTCCCTTCAGCACATCCGCGTCTCCTCGTGAGCCCCGCCGTAATCACATCTACGGAAAAACCCGTTGACAATCACCCACTGCTAGACTATTCTACGGAAGAACCCGTAGACGAGACCATGACCGAGATCACATTCACACCCCGCGAGCTGGACGTGATGAGCATCCTCTGGCGGAGCGGCTCCGGCACCGTCAACGAGGTGCGCGAGGCGCTCGGCGAGGAGCTGGCCTACACGTCCGTGCTCTCCGTGCTGCAGACGCTGGAAGAAAAGGGGTACGTGCGCCACGAGCCCGAGGGCCGCGCCTACCGCTACCACCCCACGGTCGCGCCGGACCGCGCGGGCCGCAGCGCCATCAGCCGCATCCGCGAAGCCGTCTTCCAGGGCTCCGCGGAGCTGATGTTCGCCCAGCTCGTCTCCGACCGCGGTCTCAAGCGCGACGAGCTGGAGCGCATGCGCCGCCTTCTCGCCGAGCGGATGGAGGAAGAGCCATGATCGTGTCGTGGATGCTGTACTCGCTCCTGGTGAGCGCGCTGGTGGCCGCGGCGGCCTGGGTGCTGGAGGAGGTCTGCCGCCTGCTGGGCCGCCCCGTGCGCTGGGTGTGGATCGGCGCGATGGGAGCCACCCTGGCCCTGGTCGCGCTGGCCCCGCTCCGCACCACCGCGCCCACATCGGTGTCCTTCGACGCCGCCGTCGTCCGCCGCACCGCCCCCATCGCGGCGGACGACGCGGATGCCGGCCTGCTCGCCGGCCTCGCCGATGCCGCCACCGCCGTCCGCGACCTGGCCGGCGACACCCTGCGCGACGCCGCCACCCTCGGCGCCCGCATCCCGGGCGAAGCGCTGGCGGCGGGCTGGCTCGTCCTCACCGCCGCGCTCCTGTCGATCGCCGCGGCCACCCTCCACCGCGCCCGCCGCGAGCGCCGCCGCTGGCCGCTGCACGACGTCGCCGGCACGCCCGTGCGGGTGGCGCCGCGGGTCGGCCCCGCGGTGCTCGGCGTGCGCACGCCCGAGGTCGTCGTCCCCCGCTGGCTCCTGGAAGCCACCCCCGAAGAGCAGCGGCTGGTCGTGCTGCACGAGCGCGAGCACATCCGCGCCCGCGACCCGCTCCTGCTGGCGGCGGGGTGCCTGGCCGCGGCGCTGGTCCCCTGGAACCCGGCCGCCTGGTGGATGCTCCGTCGCCTGCGGACCGCGGTGGAACTGGACTGCGACGCCCGCGTGCTGCGCCACGGCGTGCGGCCCGCCGCGTACGGAACGCTGCTGATCGACATGGCCGGGCGAGGACCCGGCCTCACCCTGGGCGCACCGGCGCTGGCCGGCACGCCCTCATCCCTGGAACGGAGAATACGAGCCATGAACGTACGGATTCCGCGCTTCGCCCCGGCGCGCGCCGGGCTGCTGGGCGTGCTGGCGACCGGCGCCCTCGTCGCCGCCTGCGAGACCGCGCTCCCCACCACCGCCGAAGTCGACCGCATGGACGTCCGCGCCGCCGAGACGCAGGCGACCCGCCTCCGCATGATCGGCGACGACGCGAACATGGTCTACATCGTCGACGGCAAGCAGGTCACCGCCGAGGAGGCGCGCGCGCTCACCTCCGGCCGCATCGCCCAGATCTCCGTCCGCCGCAAGGACGACGGCACCGGCACCTTCACCATCACCACCGGCGCGCGCACGTTCGAAGGGACAGGTCACGCCCGGGACATCACCGTCCTCCGCGGCGAAGCGGCCGGCGGCACCCAGATCCGCCTCCGCGGCGACAGTGCCCACGCCGAGTCGTTCGGCCCCGTCCGCATCCGCAGCGGCGAGACCTTCGAAGGCCTGATGGTGGTCGACGGCCGCATCGCCGACCCGAGCGCCATGCGCACCATCGAGCCCGGCGCCATCGACAACGTCGAAGTCATCAAGGGCCCCGCCGCCGCGCGCCTCTACCCCAACGACCCCCGCGCCGCCCACGGCGTCATCCGCATCACGACGAAGGCGGGCGCGCAGCGCTGAGCCCATCGCCGGCAGCAGGACAGAGGCTCTACGGGCGAGGACGGCCGTGGAGCCTCTCTCGTTGGTAGAGCGCACGCCTGACAAGCGTGAGGTCGGGGATGCGGACAGCACTTCCGAGCGCGTCCGTAATGCTGAATAGCCATCGGCTTGCGCGAGGCGGAGCAACTGGTGGAGGTTGTCGAGCACCCCCGCAAACTCACGGAGCAGGGCGCGAGCGCTGCAACGGCGGGTGCACGGCGGCAACTCGGCCGCGAGCACGGCTTGGCACACGTAGCGCAGCGGGCGGACGCCGCAGCCGGCCGCGGACTCTTCGATGTGGCGCCACTCCTCGAGGGTCCAGACGGTCGGCTTCCTGACGGTACGGCGGGACGGCATGCTGCGGTGGTCGTGCGGTGTCCTTCGAGCGCAGCGAGAAGCCAGCCAGCGGGGAGGCGCCCGCGAGCGCAGCGAGCGAATTTGGGCGCATCCCCGCGTTGGTGGCTCCGGAAGTTCCGGGCGCTGCAATCTCGGCCCAAAGGCAGGTATCGTGACCTCCGCCGAACCGTTCTCGGCCTTAATACCCGTGGTAGTTGAATACACACAGCCCAAGGGAGTCATTCGCGACTTGAATGGAACGTGCGCACGTGTGCTTGGAGGGTGCTGGTGGCCATTCCTGAGCGAAGAGAAACGGGCCGCGGAGCGTATGCTCTGGCCCGCAATGGTAGTTCAGCGGAAGTGAGGAGAAGGACGGAATACCAATTCGTCAGCCGCATTGTGCAAAGTGGGCTTGGAGGAAATAGTCGAAGCCCGTGATCGAGGCGACGGCCGCTGGAGAATAGGTATGCAAGGCGGTTGCAACCCGCTGCTTCAGGTTCGCGAGGCTGGATGACAGGTCTGAGCCGAGCCACTTCCGCAGGTCCTGCCAGAGCCGCTCTACCGGGTCAGCTCGGGGCTGTTGGCGGGGAGCCGGAGCAGGATGACGTTGTCGGGCAAACGGAGGCATTTGGCGACATGTGCGGGAGCGCCATCAATCAGGAGCACGTTGGTGCTGTCAGGGAATGCGCTGGACAGCTCGTCGAGGAAGACCTGAAAGCAGGCCGCGTCCAGCGCCGGCATCTTCAGGAACAGGCTCTCGCCCGTAGCGGGCTCCACGGCTCCGTAGAGCCAGTAGTACTCGTAACGCGGAAGCATCGACTGAACGGGCTTGACGCCGCGAGACGTTAGCCTGCGCCGGGTGAAACCCTCGTGGAGCCCGAGTCGTGCTTCATCCTAGGCGAACAGGCGAACGGGCCGTGCCGAGAACGCATCGATCGCGTCTACTCTGCGCTTCAGCAGACCGGGGAAGCACGCGGCCTCGACATCGTTTTTTTACATGCGCAGGGCGGGCTCGCTTCAGCTTGGCACGAAGCCGGCGGCGGATGATCCCGTGCACGGTCGAGTAACGGGCGGAGATGTCGAACTCCTGTTCGAGCCAGCGGCGCGCCTCGGTGTACCCCCGAATCCCCC
>DASVVI010000419.1:0-3326 GCA_036386635.1 Longimicrobium sp. | reverse complement strand
TTCTCCCCCTCACCCGCCCTGCGCCCCCGCAGGCGGGGGAGGGGGCCGGGGGGAGGGGGCCCTCTCCCGCGCTCCCATTCAGCCTTCGCATGATGATGCCATTCCCAACCCTGATCCGCAACGCATGGGCCGGAGCGCTGGACCTGGTGTTCGCGCCGGTGTGCGTGGGGTGCCGCGAGGCGGTGCCGACGGCGGACACGCAACGAATCGTGTGCCGGCTCTGCTGGATGAAGTGCCGGCCCCTCCCCGTGCCGCGCTGCGCCCGGTGCTGGAGCCCCGTGGACCCGCACCGCGAGCCGTCGCCCGTGTGCCGCACCTGCGACGCGTGGCCGGCGGGGGTGCGCGCCATCCGCTCGCCGTTCGCAATGGGCGAGGTGCCGCGGACGCTGGTGCACGCCCTCAAGTACGGCGGCTGGTCGGCGGCGGCGGAGCCGATGGCGGCGAAGATGGCGGCGATGGAGTGGCCGCGCGAGACGATGGACGAGGCGCGGATCGTTGTGCCCGTGCCCACCAGCGCGGCGCGCACACGCGAGCGCGGCTACAACCAGGCGGCACTCCTGGCGCGCGGATTCGCGGCGTGCACGGGGCGCGTGACACGCGAGGACGTGCTCGCGCGGGTACGGGCCACGGCCACCCAGACGGCCTTGCATCCGGGGGAGCGGCGGGCTAACGTAGCGCGCGCTTTCGCCGTGCCGGCCAGCCGGGCGGCGGAACTGCGCGGCGAGCACGTCATCCTGGTGGACGACGTGTGGACCACGGGAGCCACCGCGCTGAGCTGCGTGGAGGCGCTCGTGGAAGCCGGCACCCGAGCGGTGAGCGTGGCAACTTTCGCCCGCGTCGTTCCCGAGCTGGAGCGAAGCTGACGCGCCGCCCCAACGTACCCGAGAGAGAGGCCATGGCAATTCGCGTCGCCATCAACGGATTCGGCCGCATCGGCCGCAACGTCCTTCGTGCCGCCAAGCAGGCCGGCGCGACCGACATCGACTTCGTGGCCGTCAACGACCTGACGGACACCGCAACGCTCGCGCACCTCCTGAAGTACGACTCCGTCCACGGCCGCTACCCCGGCACCGTGGAGGCGCGCGATAACTCGCTCCTCGTGGACGGCGACGAGCTGCGCGTCTTCGCCGAGAAGGACCCCGCCGCGCTCCCCTGGGGCGACCTGGGGGTGGACATCGTCATCGAATCAACCGGCCGCTTCACCAATCGCGAAGACGCGGCGAAGCACATCCAGGGCGGGGCCAAGAAGGTGATCATCTCCGCCCCGGCCAAGGGCGAGGACATCACCATCGTGCTGGGGGTGAACGGCGACAAGTACGATCCCGCCAACCACCACGTCGTCTCCAACGCCTCGTGCACCACCAACTGCCTGGTGCCGGTGGTGAAGGTGCTGCGCGACTCGTTCGGCTTCAAGCGCGGGGTGATGACGACGATCCACTCGTACACCAACGACCAGAACATCCTGGACCTGCCGCACAAGGACCTGCGCCGGGCCCGCGCCGCGGCCGTCTCCATGATCCCCACCACCACCGGCGCCGCTAAGGCGACCGGGCTGGTGATTCCCGAGGTGAAGGGGAAGATTGACGGCTTCGCGATCCGCGTCCCCACGCCCAACGTGTCGCTGGTGGACCTCACCTGCGAGCTGGAGCAGGAGGTGGACGCCGCGGCCGTCAACGACGCGCTGCGTGCCGCGTCGCAGGGGCCCATGAAGGGGATCCTCGGCTTCGAGGAGTCGGAGCTGGTGTCGGTGGACTACATCGGCAACCCGCACTCCTCCATCGTCGACGCGCCCTCCACCAGCGTGACGGCCGGGCTGGTGAAGGTGGTGGCGTGGTACGACAACGAGTGGGGCTACTCGAACCGCTGCGTGGACCTGGCGCGGTTCATGGGGGAGCGGCTGTAGGTTCGGCGCGGCCGCTGGCATCGGTGAAAGGGTGCGTGAGTGCGTTAGTGCGTGAGTGCGCTGCATCCAAAAACGCACTGACGCACTAACGCACTCACGCACTTCATCACGGGAAGCATGAACAGAAAAACCATCGCCGATCTGCGCGCCGACGAGATCCAGGGGCGCCGCGTGGTCGTTCGCGTCGATTACAACGTGCCGCTCGACGAGGCGGGGCAGATCACGGATGACTCGCGCATCCGGGCCACCCTGCCGACCCTCGACGCGCTCCTGCAGCAGGGAGCCAAGGTGGTGCTGCTGGCACACTTCGGGCGCCCCAAGGGGAAGCCGGTGCCGGAGATGTCGCTGCGCCCCGCGGGAGAGCGGCTGGCGCAGCTGCTGGAGGGGCGCACCGTGCGGTTCGTGCCGGACACGGTGGGGCGCGAGGCGCACGACGCCGTCTCCATGCTCCTTCCGGGTGAGGCCGTTCTGCTGGAGAATACGCGCTACTTCGCCGGCGAGGAGAAGAACGACCCCGCGCTGGCCGAGGAGCTGGCGGCGCTCGGCGACGTCTACGTCAACGACGCCTTCGGGGCCGCGCACCGGGCGCACGCCTCCACCGCCGGCATCGCGGACGTGATGCGGGCGCACGGCAAGCCGGCGGTTGCGGGGCTCTTGATGGCACGCGAGCTGGAGTACCTGGGGCGCGTGCTGGAAGAACCGGCGCGCCCCTTCGTGGCCATCATCGGCGGCGCCAAGATCTCGGGGAAGATCGACGTCATCCGCTCTCTCCTGCCCAAGGTGGATCGCCTGGTGATCGGCGGGGCGATGGCGAACACCTTCTTCCGCGCGATGGGGCTCGGTACCGGAACCTCGCTGGTGGAGGAGGACCGCGTGGATCTCGCCCGCGAGCTGATCGCCGAGGCGGGGGAGAAGCTCCTCCTGCCGACGGACTGCGTGGTGACGGACCGGCTGGAGGAAGGGGCGGATGCCGCTACCGTCGCGCGCGAAGCGATCCCGGCCGACCGCATGGTGGCCGACGTCGGCCCGGAGACGGTGGAAGCGTACGGCCGCGTGATCCGCGCCGCGAAGACGGTGCTGTGGAACGGGCCGATGGGAGTCTTCGAGATCCCCGCCTTCGCCGAAGGGACGCGGGGCGTCGCGCTTGCCGTCGCCGATGCCACCGACGGCGGCGCCACCACCGTGGTCGGCGGCGGCGACTCGGCGGCGGCGGTGTCGGGGATGGGGCTGGAGTCGCGCATCTCGCACGTCTCCACCGGCGGCGGCGCTTCGCTGGAGTTCCTGGAGGGGCGCGTCCTTCCCGGGGTGGCCGCCCTCTCGCCGCGAGGGGCACGGTGACGGCGCCGCGCACGCCGGTGCTGGCCGGCAACTGGAAGATGAACCTCGGCCCCGCGGCGGCGGCCGGGTTCTTCGACGACTTCCT
>DASVVI010000418.1:0-13972 GCA_036386635.1 Longimicrobium sp. | reverse complement strand
GCATCGGTGCCCGCGACGACGGCATCGTTCGTGACGGCCACGCCCTTGATGGGGATCACGATCACCGTCCGCGGGCTCTCCAGCAGGCGCGAGCGCGCCGGCGCAGCCGCGACCGACATTGAGGGCGCCAGCCGCGTTTTCGCGTCGCAGGCGGCCTCGTTCCCGGAGTCCACCGGGCTGTCCGCGCACGCCGCCAGCGACACGCAGGCAGCCAGCGCGAGGGTAAAGCGTTTCATCACAAGCTCCTGCAAACCAGTGAGATGCTCCAGAGGCTCCCGGAAGCAGGAACCACCTGTTTCCCCCAGCAGATCACGTGCCGGAACTGTCACGAATGTGAGTATCAGTACGGATAGGCCAGAACGAGGTTTTCAGCGTTGGCGTGTCCGGGATGCCTTCAGCGTACGGCATCCAGATCCAGGCCCCAATGCAGGGTGAGATAGCTGTCCAGCACCTCGGCGGTGACGTCGCCGAAGCGGTCCATGTTGGCCTGGGTGTCGCGCACGCCGGTGTAGTTGGCTTCGATCTGCACGCCGCAGATGGCGCCGCGCGCGGCGCCGCCGAGCGGGCCCGCCTCCGCCCCGCACGTGTGCCGCGCCGTGTTGTAGCCGCCGCTGAAATATGCCTCGCCCTCCGCCGGGCTCGGATGCGTGGAGCTGGGGACGGCGGGAAAGCCGCGGCTGGTGTACAGGGTGCCCAGGCTGGCGGCCCCGCGCAGCAGCGCGGAGAAGGAGAGCCGCGTCGCCTGTGCGGAGATGGTCCTGATGCTGGACGTGTCCTCGTACGCCCGGTATGCGTCCAGCCTGGCGTCGGAGAGGTCGAGCTGGTCGTCCCGGAGCAGGTATCCCAGCTCCAGGCGCTGAATGGGGTGCCCGTGCCCGTGCATGTCCATGTACCACCCCCTGCCGCCCGTGCGCACGACGGCGCTACGCGCGGTGGTGAGGAAGTCGTGGAACTCGCGCCACGCCACCCCCGCCTCTGCGTCGCCACAGGCGGCTTCCAGCAGATCCCGGTTGGCGTCCAGCTTGGAGCGGTGCAGGTGGTTGACGACCACGTGCGGATAGCTGCCGAAGCGCGCGAAGTAGCGCCGCTGCATCGCCACCACCAGCTCTCGCGTGTTCAGGTCGCGGCCGATGGTGGCGGTTCCGCCACAGCTTTCGGCGGTGCGATCCGGGATCTCGTCCGGAGTCAGGTCCCCGCCGTGCGGCGCCGAAAGGATGACGGGCGCGTTGCCCGCGATGTACTCCACGTACCGATTCCGCCCGAAGTACGACTGCCCCGGCGTGTACGACACCGGCTGGACTCCCGCGGGAGGTGCGGTGACGCCGTCCGGAGGCCCGCCGCAGCCCGCCAGGAGCAACAGCGCGAGCAACGAGAGTTGGAGGCCGCCGTTGTGGTTTGTCCGCACGATGTACCTCGGAGGATTCGTTGGGCGGGGGCATAGGAGCGCGGCGCGGCCGCCATACCAGCGGGCCGGCTCCCATGGAAAGCCGGCCAGGCCGCAAACTGAAGCAGCCGGCCGCTCAGCGCCAGCGGTGAGGGGATAGCCGCGCCTCGCGCGATCCTGTCTTCTTTCACGAAAGACCTTAATCGCCCTGATGGCGCCGCCAACCGCGCGCATTCGCGTGCGCGGTGCCGCATTTGACCCCGATTGACTTTCTCCCAGCGCGGCATACATTTGACACCAGATCGTTGGCCCGCTCCCTTCGGGGTACCGGGTACGTAGCTCCTGGGGGTTGTGCACCAAGGTGCACAACCCCTCGTCATTTTCCCCATGATCGTGACTACCGACGAAACCCCCGCCTCGGAGGCGTTCCGCAAGCTCCGCATGGAGATATTTGTCGATGGAACGAACTTCCGCATCACGCAACTCGAAGCCGGAATCCGAGATCTCGATATTCCCCGCTTCGCGCGCCAGCTTGCCAGGGGTTACATCCTGGTGAAGATGCGCTACTACACGTCGCCGCTTCCGGACCAAAGCTCAGTTGCCTACCGGGGGCAGCAACGTTTCTTCAAGCGTCTTCGGGCCACGAGTGCCGTCGATCTCGTGCTGGGCCGGAACGAGCCCCGGCGCGAGAGCGTGGCGTGCCCAGCCTGCGGCACGCTCTCCGTTCACAGGCAACACGTCGAGAAGGAAACGGACGTTAACCTCGCGGTGGACATGACGGTGGGAGCGCACACCGGCCGATACGACATCGCCGTGCTGGTTGCAGGCGACACGGACTACGTTCGCGCGATCCAGGCGGCTCAGGCCACCGGGCGCGAGGTGCTCTGGTGCCACTTCCCCGCTCAGTCGTACACTGACCGGCTGCGGCAGGTATGCGACGGCGAGGTTTTGCTCGATGAGAAATTCCTGCGCACCTGCCGCTGAGCCGGCTTTGCGGTGCAGCCACGCTGAAGACAACGGGCCGGCTCCCCATCTCTGGGAAGCCGGCCCGACGCGTAATGCGCAGTCGCGATTTCAGGGCACCAGGTACATCTCGTGGTAGCGCACCGTGTTGGGATCGAAGTACGTGCAGCTCCCCTGCCACGGCGTGGTGATCGCCTTCCCCACGATGGCGCGCCCGTACTTCACCCCGATCCCCGCCGTCGAGGAACTCCCGTACGCGCTGCCGTCGCAGAGCGTCTGGCCCCAGCGGCCGGCCGGGTCGTTCATGGTGTAGTTGGTGCCGTCGTTGCCGATCAGCAGCATCACGTGGCCGGAGCTGGTGAACTTGCCGTGGATGACGACGGGCCGCCCCTTGTTCAGCTCCGCGTCCAGCTCCGGGACGGAGCCCGTCTCCATGTGCACGCGGATGCGGTTCTTGATCCCGGCGCGCGCGGCGAGCTTGTTGAAGATCGTGTCGAACTTGAACTCGTCCTGCGACTGCTTGCGGAACTCGGTGTAGATCTGGTCCGGCGTGTAGTTGGCCCCGTAGTACTTCAGGAGCATCGCCATGGTGGTGTTGGCGCAGGTGGCACCCGGCTCGTACGTGTTGGCGTACTGGTAGAAGTACGGCACGTTGGGCACCAGGTCCGCGATGGTGATGTCCTTGTAGAAGCCCGCCACCTGCGTCCCCGCCGAGTTGTAGCCGCGGATGTAGATGCGCCGCACGCCCACGCCGGAGAACTTGTACTTCACGGGGAAGAAGTTCGCGCGGTCCGTGCTGGATCCCAGCAGGTATGTGCCGTCGGCGAAGTACTTCACCGTCACGATGTCGCTGGTCGCGTCCGCCTTGAAGGTGACGGGGTTGGTGGCGTAGTTCCCCGTGGGGAAAACCCACGCGACCGTCGCGGTGCCGGCGAGCGTCTTCGATGGCGCCTCGGGCGCGGTGATCCGCGATCCGCTTCCGTCGCAGGCCGGGAGCGAGGCGAGTACGGCGAGGAGCGCCAGGCCGCGCAGCGCGCGTCCCCGGCGGGTGGATCCCGGCGCCTTCCCGGATTGTGGATCATTCATGAGATTCCCGGCGGTTCAGGTGGCGGAGCGCTTCGGTGGGATGATCCCATGAGGGAATATCCATACCGGAAAAGGGATGCAAAAGGGCGTTTGCCGGCTCCCCGTCCAACCCCCTGCGCCGCAACGGGATCGGCCCTCGCGCGTCCGCCTGGCGCCACGCCCGCCGAATTCCCGCGTTGGAGCAATATGGTGCGATACGCCCAGATTGGTGCATGCCGGCCGGCGCACTACGTGCCACGTCAGGGCGTCCACACCCATTGCAAATTCGTCCTCGTCGGCGTTCGCCAGGCGGGTGGGCGCGTTATCAACAGCGCATCTGTGTCTCTACGTGACACCCGCTGTTCTGTTACTCTCCCTTGCTTCTGCGTAAAGTGTCTTCGCGGCCCGCGCGGGCGGGACAGTGAAACCATGTGGAGAGACACCAATGGCAGAGCCATTCGAGCAGCAGTACGAGGACGTGTTGCAGAACATCGAGGCCCCTATCGTCGAGCTCTACCGCGCCGACCCGTCGCTTGTCGACTACGAGGTGGATTCCGGTCTCGGGGCGCTGATCGCGCACTACACGGCCGAGCTGCAGGGCCGCCCGCCCCCCGGCGCCCCCTCGGATGCGAACCGGCGGCGCGTGTTCGAGGAGGTGCTGGAGGCGTGCGAGTGGCGGCTGGGTCGCGGGCCGGACGCCAGCGCCAAGTTGAACACCACTGAGGAGATCGTCGCCTGCCTCAAGCGGGTGCGGAAGTCAGCGCAACGCTGGACCAAGCGCGGGGGACGCCAGGGCTACCTCACCTTCGTCTCACGCTTCATGCCCTAGTCACGCCCCACGTGCACGATCAGCGACCCACACGCGGACACACGGAGGCGCGGAGAGAGCTTCTCCGCGCCTCCGCTTCTTCGCGAACCGACACCTCCGTGACGAAAAAGGCGCGCCGCAGACCGCAACGGGACACCGCGCAAACCGATGTGGGAAGGATACTTGCGAGGTGCTGGTGTGCGCAGCGGGTTCTGCCTATCTTCGCCTAGCGTCGTTGACCCGGACCTCGTCAACCGGTGGAGTATGGCGATGGACATCCAGCCTGAGACTGAGAGCGAAGCAACGCTTGACCGACGCAACGAGCGGCTAATCGCTGCTGGCATACGTCCGCCGTCCCGCCAACCCTGGCCCCCACCCGGTTTCCAGACACATAAGCCGCCCTTCTACCGCATGCGTCTGCTGTGGTGGCCGGTGCGCAAATTCCTGCGGCGCTTCTTGTGACCCTAATCCTGGACGCTAGCGCGCTCGCGAAGCTTTGCGACCATCCCGGCGCTGAACCCGTGGCTAGAGAAGGAGTAGCGCGATGACAAACGAGACGGCGACGGCGAACGAAGAGACGCTGGACCCATACGAGCTACAGCGGCTCCGGCGCAACGAGCTGTTGCTCGCCGCGGGCATACGCCCGGCGCCCTGCCGCACCTGGCCACCGCCGGAATTCGAGACGCTCAAACCGCGCTTTTACCGCGTGCGACGCCTTTGGTGGCCAGTCCGCAGATACCTGCGACGCTTCCTGTGATCTATTTCCTCGACGCCAGCTCGCTCGTGAAGCTTTACCACGACGAGACGGGCGCTGAAACCATGCGCGAGCTGTTCCGTCGGCCTGAGCTCAAAGGAGCATTATTCGTCTCTGAACTCGTGACCCTCGAGGTGCTGGTACGACTTACAAAAGATGCCAGGACGGGTGGGCGGAGAGAGCGCCGAAGGCTGGGTCGTGTGCTGAAGGAGCACGCGTATCATCGTGAAGAATTTCTCACGGTGTTGGGGGTGGAAACTGGGACGGTAGAAGAGGCCGAATCGATTGCGATTGACTACAGCAATTCCGGTGCGGGAACGCTCGACCTGCTCCACGCGGCCTCCGCGCAACAGGTGAGTGAGCTTGTACCGCACGAGCCGCTCGTGTTCGTCGCGGCGGACCGCAAGCTGCGGTCGCTAGCGGAGCGGATCGGGTTCCGGACCTTCGACCCCGAGAACGGCGACCTGTCGCTTCTTTCATCATCCAGATCGGAATGATGCTCTCGATGATGGCGGGCGGCCGGCGGCTGGAGTACGCGTGGATCGGCCCGGCGCCGAAGGCCGCGCCGACGCTCGTGTTCCTTCACGAGGGGCTCGGATCGCTGGCGGGGTGGCGCGACTTTCCCGCGGCGCTGGCGGCGGCGACCGGGTTCGGAGCGCTGGTCTACAGCCGCGCTGGGTATGGCGGATCGGACCCCGCTGAGCTGCCGCGCCCCGTCCGCTTCATGCACGACGAGGCTGGGGTGCTGGGTGAGGTGCTGGATGCCACCGGAGTGCAGGAGGCGGTGCTGGTGGGGCACAGCGACGGCGCGTCCATCGCCATCATCCACGCGGGGAGCGAGGGCGGCACCCGGGTACGCGCGCTGGTGCTGGAGGCGCCGCACGTCTTCACCGAGCCGGAGGGGCTGGCGAGCATCGCCCGCATCGCGGACTCGTACCGCACCACCGATCTCGCGCAACGCCTGGCGAAGTACCACGGCGACAACACGGAGGGCGCGTTCTGGGGATGGAACCGCGTGTGGCTGGACCCTGAGTTCCGCGCCTGGAACATCGAGGAGTACCTGGGCTCCATTCGCGTCCCCACCCTCGTCATCCAGGGCGCGGACGACGAGTACGGCACGATGCGCCAGGTGGACGCTATCCGGCGCCAGCTCGCCGGCCCCGCCGAAATCCTCGTCCTCCCCGACTGCGGCCACACACCGCACCGCGATCAGCGCGAACGGGTGCTGGCGGAGATGGCCCGCTTCCTTGAAGCCAGCGTGAGGACCGATTCGGCCTAACCGCGCGCGAACTGCTTCCGCATGCTAGGTCGAAGCTATACTGTTGTGGATCTGCCACATACAAGGAGGTGCGCCGTGGTGAAGTTTGCGGTCGAACTGTCGGAGGCGGAGGCTCGCCTCGCGCGCCTGATCGAGAAAGTGGATGACGGCGCGGAGGTGGTAATCACGCGCAACGGCGAGCCTGTGGCCCGGCTCGTTCCCGCCGGTCCCCTTCCGGAGCGGGTGCCCGGAAGCGCAAAGGGCCTGTTCGTGGTACCGGACGACTTCGACGAGCCGCTCGAAGATTTTCGCGAGTACATGTAGCAATGCGACTGCTGCTGGACACCCACGCATTTCTCTGGTTCGTGACGGCGAACCCAAGGTTGAGCAGTGAAGCCGAAAGCGCGATCCGTGAAAGCCGGAACGAGCTGCTCCTGAGCGTCGCCAGCGTCTGGGAAACCGCGATCAAATGGAAGCTGGGCCGGTTGCCCATTCCCCAGCCGCTCGATGCGTTCATCCCCGAGCACCTGCGGACGAACCGAATCGGCCTGCTCTCAATCAAGCTTCGCCATACATTTGAGGTCGCCCGCCTGCCGTTGCACCACCGCGATCCTTTCGACCGGCTCCTGGTGGCGCAGGCGGTTACCGAGGGTATCGCGCTTGTCAGTGCGGACACCACGTTCGACGATTACCAGGTTGAGCGGATCTGGTGACGAGCTCGCCCCCGAACGCAAAAGTGGACATTGATTCGCCCCTGGAACCGTGGGGCATCCGTTGTGCGCAGCGATGCGGGCGGGGAGCCGGGATGCACAACAGCGCGTGAGTACGTCGATGCGGAGAGCTCGGAGGGCAGGTTGGGCCGCGGTTCTGGCAGTGCTGCTGGCGAGCGGGGTGGAGGCGCAGGAGTTCCGGGAGAACGTGGCGCACCCGTGCCAGGACTTCTGGATGCTCACGCGCACCGAGGTCGTGGACTGCCTGCGGCGCGACTACGCGGCGGCTGACGCCGAGCTGAACCGCGTGTACGCGGCGAAGATGGCCAGCCTCTCCGCCGCGGCGCGCAACGCCCTGCGCAAGGACCAGCGCGCCTGGCTCGTCCGTTACGACCGCGTGCTCACCGCGTACTACTCGCGCCCGTGGGCCAACCACTCCATCGCCAAGGTGCTCCCCTCGCAGATCCTCGCGGTGCGGCAGCGGACGGCGTACGTACGACGGTTCAGGGAGTAGCGCCCATCCCGCGCAGCTTTCCCCTCGCGATCTCTTCGCGGCGCTCGTTCGTGTTCAGCTCCAGGAAGCGGCGGTAGTTGGCGATGGCCGCCCGCTTCTGCCCGCGCACCCGATACACCTCGCCCAGGTTGGCGTAGGCGATGGCGCGGTTGGGATCCAGCCGCACCGTCTCCCGCAGCTCCCGCTCCGCACCGGCCAGGTCGCCGCTCTGGAAGAGGGCCCATCCCAGCTGGTTGCGATAGTGTGCGTTGCCCGGCGCCGCCGCCACCGCGCGCCGGAACCCCGCCACCGCCGCCGGGAAATCCCCGACTTCGAAGCGCTGCTCCGCCTGGCGCGCCGCACTCACTGCGGCGGGGCTCGACGCGGACGCGGGAGTCCGCGGCGGCGTGGACGTGCCCGCAACGGTGCCGCTGGCTGCCGGAGCTGCGCCGGGCTGGGCGGGAGGCGCTGCACCGCCGGGTACCGCACCGCCGCCAGGTGCCGCACCACCGCCGGGCACGACGCCGCCGGCAGGGACCGCGCCCGGGCCCGGCTGCTGCGCTGCTCCGGCCGCGGCAGGATCTCCGCCGTCGGGGGCGCTCCAGGCGAGGGAGTCGGGCGTGCGCGCGGGCGGCGGGGTCGCGGCCGGTGGCGCGGCTGCCGTAGTCTGCTCGGCCGCGGGCGGTGCGTCCGGTGTGTCGCGCGACATCGCCCACCACGCGCCGCCGCCTGCAAGCAGGAGGAGCGGAACTCCCACAAGCAGCGCGGGCGAGGCACGACGCCCCGCCGGATGGCCAGTCACCGGCACACCCGCCGGCCTCCGCTCCTCTAGGAGCGGCACTTCGCGCGTGGGGTCCACGAGCGGAGCGGGCCGAGTCTCGCGCACGGGCTCGGCGGCGGGCGTGGACACGACAACGGGAGGCGCTACGACCTCTGGCACCGCCGCGGCCGGCTCGGGCTCGGGGAGCATCACCGTCTCCGACGCCTCAACGGGCACGGCGACCGGCGCGGCAGCGGGTGCGGCTTCGGCGCGGAGCGAGGTGAGAGCGGCATCGAGTGCCTCGGCCATCTCGCCGGCGTCGGAGAAGCGGCGCTCCGGGTCCAGCTCCATCGCCCTGCGGATGATCGGCTCGACCTGCGCGGGGATGGCGTCGAACGAGGGCGGGGCGGCCGCGTCCCCACGCGTCAACAGGCGAATCTGCTCGGGGTCGAACGGACGCTCCCCCGTCAGCAGCTCGTACCCGATCACCCCCAGGCTGTACACGTCGGACGCGGGGGAAAGGTCGCGCGCGTCCTGGAGCTGCTCCGGCGATGCGTATCGCGGAGAGAGCGGCGCGGCTCCCCGGGTCAGCTTGGTGAGCGACTGCTCCGCGTCGCGGATGCGCGCGATGCCGAAGTCGAGCACGCACACGCGGAAGCGCTCCTCGCGCTCGTGCTCCGCGAGGAAGATGTTGGCCGGCTTCACGTCGCGGTGGATGAGGCCGCCGCGGTGCCCCGCCGCGATGCCGTGCGCCGTGTCGCGGAGGATGCGCACCGCCGCGGGCGTCTCCAGCCGGTCGGGGCGCGCGAGCCGGCGCGACAGGTCCTCGCCGCGCAGCAGCTCCATCACCAGGAAGTCGAGCTCCAGGTCCGGATCGGTCCCCTCGTCGTAGACGGTGACGACGTTGGGGTGGTCCTGGCTGGCGGCGACGCGCGCCTCGCGCTCGAAGCGGCGGCGGATCTGGTCGCGCGTCGCCGCGTCCGCCGCGACCACGGTGATGACCTTGACCGCCACGGTGCGGCCGAGGCGCTCGTCGTGGGCCCGGTACACGGCTGCGAAGCCGCCCCTGCCGATCACTTCCTCGATCCGGTAGCGGCCCATCAGCGTGCGGCCGGCGAGGAGCCCTTCGAGTCCGGACATGGCGTCGGGTTGAGTCGTGGCGCGCGCGGTACCGCGGGAATGCCGCGCATCCGGCAAGATACGATCCGGGGGGACGGAAGTGCGTGAGTGCGTGAGTGCGTGAGTGCGTGAGTGCGTGAGTGCGTGAGTGCGGGACAGAGGAAATCTTCTGTCATCCTGAGCGACGCGCCGCGCCAACCTTGCCCCGTCACGAACCTGTGGCGCGGAGCGAAGGATCTACTGCGCGTGGCGCGAGGCCCCTGGTACGGCGCCGTCCTCCTGCCTCGCCGGCTAGATCCTTTGGTCGCCGCGGGAGTACGGCGCACTGTAAGCATCCGTCGGGCGGCTCCCTCAGGATGACAAGAGGAGGAGGCAGATTCGGCTTCGGCGAGCCGCCACTTCACGCGGAGCCAACGCACTCACGCACTAACGCACTCACGCACTTCCCTTCCCTTCCACCAAATGATCGTCCAAACTACCTTGTCCCCACACCCCCGCACCCGTTTCCACGCGCGAAGCCCCTCCATGCCCAAGTCCGTCCGCATCCTCCTGTGGAGCGCCGTAGCCGTGCTCGGTGCGGCGGCCATCGCGGTGATGGCGCTGCACAGAGGCGAGACCATCAACGCCGCCTGGCTGGTCGTGGCGGCGGTGTGCACCTACGCGGTGGCATACCGCTTCTACGCGCGCTTCCTGGCCACGAAGGTCTTCGAGCTGGACGACCGCCGCGCCACCCCCTCCGAGCGGCTGGAGAACGGGGTCGACTTCGTGCCCACGCATCGATGGGTCCTCTTCGGCCACCACTTCGCGGCGATCGCGGGGGCGGGGCCGCTGGTGGGGCCGGTGCTGGCGGCGCAGTTCGGATACCTGCCGGGAACGCTCTGGCTGATCGTGGGCGTGGTGCTCGCGGGCGCGGTGCAGGACTTCATCATCCTCTTCGCATCCATGCGCCGCGACGGGAAGTCGCTGGGGCAGATGGCGCGCGAGGAGATCAACACGACCGCCGGGTTGATCTCCATGGTGGCCGTGCTCGCCATCATGGCGATCCTGCTGGCCGTGCTCGCGCTCATCGTCGTCAACGCGCTGGCGCATTCGCCCTGGGGGCTCTTCACCATCGCCTGCACTATTCCCATCGCCCTGCTGATGGGGTGGTGGATGCACGCCTTCCGCCCCGGCCGCGTAGGCGAGGCGTCCGCGATCGGCGTGGTGCTGGTGTTGGCGGCGGTGGTGGCCGGCGGCTGGGTGGCAAGAAATCCCGCGTGGGCCGCCGTCTTCACCGTCGAGAAGACGACGCTCGTATGGCTGATGGCCGCGTACGGCTTCGTCGCCTCCGTGCTCCCGGTGTGGGTCCTCCTCTGCCCGCGCGACTACCTGAGCACCTTTCTCAAGATCGGCACCATCCTGGGGCTGGCGGTGGGGATCCTGGTGTCGCTCCCCGTCATCCACATGCCGGCGATGACGAGGTTCGTGGACGGCACGGGGCCCGTGTTCAGCGGCAAGCTCTTCCCCTTCGCCTTCATCACCGTGGCGTGCGGCGCCATCAGCGGCTTCCACGCGCTGGTCGCCAGCGGCACCACGCCCAAGATGCTGGAGCGCGAGACCGATGCGCGCCTGGTGGGCTACGGCGCCATGCTGATGGAGTCGTTCGTCGGCGTGATGGCGATGGTCGCGGCCTCCATCCTGGAGCCGGGCGTCTACTTCGCCATCAACGCCCCCGCCGGCGTGGTGGGCGCCACCGTGGAGACGGCCACCCGCACCATTGCCACCTGGGGCTTCGTCGTCACCCCCGAAGACATGACGCGCCTCGCCGCGCAGATGGGCGAGACGACGCTCCTTGCGCGCACCGGCGGCGCACCCTCGCTAGCGGTGGGGATGTCGCAGATCTTCAGCGGCGTCTTCGGCGGGCCGGGGATGGCGGCGCTCTGGTACCACTTCGCCATCATGTTCGAGGCGCTCTTCATCCTCACCACCATCGACACCGGCACGCGCGTCGGCCGCTTCATGCTGCAGGAGCTGCTGGGGCACGTGTGGAAGCCGCTGGGGCGCACCTCGTGGTACCCCAGCATCGTCCTTTCCAGCGGGCTGATCGTTTTCGGCTGGGCCTACTTCCTCTACCAGGGCGTGGTGGACCCGCTAGGCGGCATCAACTCGCTCTGGCCGCTCTTCGGCATCTCCAACCAGCTTCTGGCCGCGGTCGCGCTGTGCGTGGGGACGACGGTGCTGATCAAGAGCGGCAAGGCGCGCTTCTCCTGGACGACGCTGCTGCCGCTGGCCTGGCTCTGCGCCGTCACCTTCACCGCCGGCTGGCAAAAGGTCTTCGCCGCCGATCCCAAGCTGGGCTTCCTGGCCCACGCCCGGATGGTCCAGGCCCGCCTTGCCGCCGGCCAGCTCCCCCCCGGGGCCAAGACCATCGCCGACGCCCGCCACATGATCTTCAACGACCGCCTGGACGCCGTGGTCGCGCTCGCCTTCATGGCCGTCGCCGTGCTGGTGATCGTCGTCTCCATGCGCGAGTGGCTGCTCGTGCTGCGGCACCGCAAGCCCGCCGTGCTGCGCGAGACGCCGTTCGTGGCGAGTGGGCTAGTGGCGGGGGATTGAGGACGTGCAAGCACATCTAGACGACTCATCCTTATTTGGTTGTGAATCACACCCAGTGTCCTAACACCAATGTCAAAGACCCGGAAATCCCATTTCCTATCGCGGTTCTACCTGGGTGGGTTTACGATCTCCGGTCGCAAGGAAGACCGGTTTTGGGTGTTCAGCAAGGCTCAGAAACGCCAGTGGCCCATGAGAGCAGAGGAGGCTGGCCACAAGAGGGACCTGTTCCGGCTGGAAGGAGCGGGAGTACCAGCTGATGAACTCGAGAACGGCTTCGGATCAATCGAGAACGAGATCGCACCGGTACTCCGCACCGTCCTGAGTACAAAGCAACTCCCTTCTGACCCCGAGAGCTTCTCACTTCTACTCCACCTCCCCGCGCTGAACGCAGCGCGGCCGCCCGCGGAGATAGCCGAGCTTGCGGACCTGACTGACAGGATTATTCGGAATGAGATTGTAGAGCAGCTTACGCCGGAGCTTCACCACAAGATCCTAAACGAGTGGAGATCGACCGGGCGTGGGACTGACGCAGTTGAGGATCTTACAGAGTTGAAAGAGCGAATTTCCGTTGGGACTGTAAGAGCTGTGTTAAGCAAAAACCACTTGTTGACGCAAGTGACGGCGCGTGCGGCGCGGCTTGTCGACATCAATCATACCCGCAGGTGGACACTCCTCCACACCAGCGCAGAAATGGGGTTTTTTGTGTGTACGGACAGGCCTGTCTTTCTGCTTAATAACCAAAACGTTCCAGCAGACATTCAGCCGAGGTTTGACGATCAACGGTTCGATGTGATTATGCCACTCAGCAAGGATTTATGCCTTATTGGACATTTCTTACGCTCGCCAGGAACAATGAACGCCAGTCGTGAAAGCGTCGGCTTCATCAACTACCTTACGCACGCCAACGCTGCGGATTTCGTGTATTCACCTACAAAAACTTCGAATATCGCGCTCCCGCCGAATATCGGTGTACATACGCTGGAACGGTACAAAGCTGATTTGCTCGGCATGCGATCCAGTACGCGATGATGCGGCGGGATAACCTCAGATCTGACGCGAGATCGGACTCCAGTCAGGCCGCAGCTATGCTATCTCTGATCGCACCCGAGTCTTCGTGCGCCGCCGTCGCGCCGCGCTGGAGGAGGATGGCGACCCTGGCCAACCCTGGACCACTGTCCTCGACCGGATCGGAGCACGAGACGGGTGAGCGAATGCCCCGTCAGCTCATCTCCGCCTCGGAGGTCGGCAGGCGCGCCGAACCGACGCGTAGTAATCGCAAGAAGGAAAAGCTGGGGCGGGAATGGACGGCGAGGGGCGTCCGTCGCATGTTGCAGATTCTCTTTTTACGCTGCTTCTTGCGAGGATGGCGCGAAGTAGCTATTCTAGAATTGTCGCTTGCGGTGCTGGTACGCTCTTGGAGTGGGGCTGGTTACCGAATAATCCTAGTACAATTTCACTAAGACGCAACATGTCGCAAACAGGACGATTTTGTTTCCGCTCCAGCCGTGCACACCAAGCCAGTTCACCCGCGTGGGGCGGGTTGCTCAGGCTGGTCCTGGTTCTCGCATGTCTCACCGCCACGGGATGTGACCGAACGCCGACTGGCTCCACCGCCTTGCAAGTGCCACGTGCACCTTCGTACCTGGAGGCCACCTCCCTTGAGATTGACGCGTCCACACACGTTCAATGGGTGGAGGGTAGTACGCAGCTCGTCAGATTTTCTGATACAGATGGCAACTGGTACCGTATGGAAGCGGACTACGATGACCAAAACCACTTGGTCGAATACCGTACGTGGTTCAACGGTGAGTTCGTCGGACGCGTCAATTCACCATCGGTGGGTGCTAGCCAGACGGAGCTTGTCGCCTCAGCCGGGACAGGGGAGTGGGTCCAGACGAATGCGGAGGAAGAAGTCACCGCGGTAAGTTGGGACTGGACGGCGTGTGAAGATATGCGCCAACTCGTGTGCGGAGGTGAAGAAGGAGGCTACGTATCGGAGATTGAGCCGTGCGAGGACGGGTACTCCGTGGACTGCGGCATACGGGTGCAGGTCGCGTGCTCTG
>DASVVI010000417.1:0-2911 GCA_036386635.1 Longimicrobium sp. | reverse complement strand
GGCGGGCTTTTCCTGCTGGTGGCGGCGGGCGTTCCCGCCGCCATGCCCCTGCCGAACGAGGAGCGCGGACCAGCCGTCGCGGCGCTGGTGAACGCGTTCTCGCCGGTGGCACTCGTCTGCGCGGCGGCGCTCACCGTCACCGGGTTGTTCGCCACCTGGCTCCACGTGGGCGGTCCCTCCGCGCTCTGGCAGACGGACTATGGCCGCACGCTCCTGATCAAGCTGGCGCTCCTCACTACCGTCTTCGGCACCGGCGCGTACAACTGGCGCCGTCTTCGCCCCGCCCTCGGGGACGAGGCCGGCGCTGTCCGACTGCGCCGCTCCGCGACGGTCGAGATCGCGGCCGGCGTGCTGGTGCTGCTCGCCACTGCCGTGCTGGTCGCGACGGCGGCGCCGGCGGGGTTGTGATGGTGTGATCCGGCGGTTGAAACCGCTGCAACAACCGCGGGAAACCTGCCTTCGCAGGTTCCGGGAGGCGAGGTTTGGCGGGCGGGGGCACGCGGGTGCCGGCGCCGGATCGCCGGGGGATGAACCCCCCGGCTGGAACCACGCGAAGACGGCTGAAGCCGTCTCGAGCGCCGCGGCATCCGAACCCGAGTCCGCGAAGGCGGACTTTGTGCTGTTGTTGCAGCGAGTTCACTCGCCCACTCCCCCCGATGATGCACGACCCGACCCCCCGAACCTCGCTCGCCGAGCTCGCGCTGCTCTTCGTGAAGCTCGGCACGACGGCGTTCGGCGGGCCGGCGGCGCACGTGGCGATGATGGAGGACGAGGTGGTAAGGCGCCGCGGGTGGCTCACGCGCGAGGACTTCCTCGATTACGTCGGCGCGACGAACCTGATCCCGGGCCCCAACTCCACCGAGCTGGCGATGCACGTGGGCCGCGAGCGCCGCGGATGGGCCGGCCTCGCCGTGGCGGGGGCGGCCTTCATCGTTCCGGCGGCGAGCATCGTCGGGGCGCTGGCGTGGGCGTACGTGCGCTTCGGGACGCTGCCGCAGGCGGCCGGGCTCCTGTACGGCATCAAGCCCGTCGTCATCGCCGTGATCCTCCAGGCGGTCGCGGGGCTCGGGCGCACGGCGCTCAAGAGCCGCGCGCTCTGGGTCGTCGGGGCGGGGGCCGCGCTCCTGTTCGGCCTCGGGGTGAACGAGTTGCTCGTGCTCGCGATGGCGGCTCTGGCGTGCGTGGTCGGGAGGCGTGCCGCATCGGATGGGGTGCGCGCGGCTGGGGTCGCGCTGGTGTGGCCGGCGGGAGCGGTGGCGGGGGCGAGTGTGGCTCCGGCGTCGCTGGGGGCGATCTTTGGCGTGTTCCTCAAAATCGGCGCGGTGCTGTTCGGGAGCGGGTACGTGCTCGTCGCCTTCCTGCGCGCGGACCTCGTGGAGCGGCTCGGATGGCTCACGGAGCGCCAGCTTCTCGATGCGGTCGCCATTGGGCAGGTCACGCCTGGGCCGGTTTTCACGACGGCCACCTTCATCGGGTACATCCTGGGGGGTGTCCCCGGCGCGGTGGTGGCGACGATCGCGATCTTTCTTCCCGCGTTCGTCTTCGTGGCGGCGAGCGGGCCGCTGGTGCGGCGAATCCGCTCCTCGCCGACGGCGGGGGCGGCGCTCGACGGGGTTAACGTCGCGTCGCTGGCGCTGATGGCGGTGGTCACGATCCAGCTTGCGCGCACCGCCCTCGTCGACCCGCTGACCATCGCGCTGGCGGTGGCGAGCGCGGTGCTACTGATCCGCTACCGCGTCAACTCCGCGTGGCTGGTGCTGGGCGGGGCCGCGGTGGGTCTGGCGCGGGCGATGCTGGTGGGTGCGATGTAAGCAGGTCCGGGGCAGTGACACGGAGGCGCGGATGGAAGGCGGCATTCCCGGCCGGGCACACTCGGTGCTCCGGCCGTTTCGGTGTGTGCCTCCGCCCACCTCCATGTGAATCGAATGAGGCGTTCTGAGAAAGAGATGCGCCCTGGTCCTGACCATGGCCGCCGCCTGCTCGGGATCTTCGGTGCCCGCGCCTTCCGGTAGCGCGGGCGGCGAGTCGGTGGAGGTGACGCGCGATTGCACGCTTCCCGCGCCAACCGCCGCGGAGATACGCACCGCCCGCGACGTCACCTACGCGGTAATGGATCGCCAGCCGCAACGCATGGACGTCGCCTGGCCGGCGGGAGACGGGCCGTACCCGCTGGTGGTGCTGATCCACGGCGGAGGGTGGAGCGGCGGCGACAAGAGCGCGTATCACTACGCGATGCGAGTTCTCGTATCGCAGGGATACGCGGCCGCATCGATCGACTACCGGCTGGCGAGCTCGCCTCGCAACCTCTTTCCGGCGGCGGTGGAGGACGTGCGCTGCGCGGTCCGCTTTCTTCGTTCGAATGCGGGCAGGTACCACATCGACCCGGCGCGGATCGGGGCGCTGGGGCACTCGGCGGGGGCGCACCTGGCGGCGATGCTCGGCACCGCGACCGACGTGCCGGGGCTGGATGGCGCCTGCCCGATTCCCGACGTGTCGCCGGCGGTGAGCGCGGTGGTGGCGCTGGCGGGGCCGCAGGACATCCGCACTGCGGGCGCGCTGGATCCCAGCCAGAGCGGGATGCTGGAGAACTTCCTCGGCGCGCCTCCCGAATCCGTGATGGAGCGCGCGCTTCTCGCGTCGCCCGCGGTGCACGTGAAGGCCGGGGCGCCACCGTTCCTCCTGGTCCACGGCACCTCGGATGGCGTCGTTCCGCTGCGGCAGTCCCGCTCCATGCGCGACACCTTGCGCGCCGCGGGCGTGCCCGTGACGCTGATCGAGCTTCCGGGGATCGGGCACAGCATCGACGAGTTCGGAATGAGCCCGAGCTTCCGCGTTTCCACGTGCACTACGCTGGCGTTTCTGCGGAAATGGTTGCGGCCCGAAGACGGGTAACAGGGGGTCTCACGCGGAG
>DASVVI010000416.1:0-5566 GCA_036386635.1 Longimicrobium sp. | reverse complement strand
GCCGATCACGCTCCCCGAAGCCGGGGTGAGGACCGGCGAGTTCAGGCGGCGGACCTCGGCGTACGCCTCGGGGCCGTTCATGAACAGCGCGATCCACTTCTGCTGCGCGATGGAGGCCAGCCCGTTGTACGTCACCGACGGCTGGGCGAGGTACGCGTTGATGCTCGCCGTGGGCACGTCGTACATCTCCATGGAGGCCCGGATGGCCGCGCGGTACAGCGCCGCGGCGTCACCGGCCACGAAGCCGCGCTGCGTCGCCTCGGCGCGCAGGAACAGCACCTCCGCGTAGGTCATCAGCGGCGCCGGCCAGTCGGCCGCCAGGAAGTACTCGCCCAGACGCGAGATCGTGTTGATCTGCGCGGCCTCGGCATCCGAGGGGCCGTTGCGCGCGCCGCGGTACTGCGCGTCCGACGGGGCGGGCTGCGCGTACACCTGAAGGCGCGGGTCGTTGAGCGCCTTCAGCGTGTTGACCATCGTGGCGCTGACGCCATGGTCGTCGCGCTGGCCGCCGTACCCGATCTGGTTCAGGAACAGCGGGTTCTGGCTGGGCGCCGACTCCGTGAAGTGGAGCAGGGCGTTGTCGTCGTTGTCCGTGAACACGCCCGCCGCGATGGCGGCCGCCGCCTCGGAGCGCGACAGCGTGGGGTTCACCTGCGACAGGCGCATGGCCGCGCGCAGCCGCAGCGAGTTCGCGAACTTCTTCCAGAGCGTGACGTCACCGCCGTAGATCAGGTCGCCGGTGGTCACGGCCTGCCCGGCGGGGGTGATGATGTCGTTCGCGCGCTTCAGCTCCGCCAGGATGCCCGTGTAGATCTGCTCCTGGGTGTCGTACTTGGGCGTCACGATCCGCACCTCACCGGTGCCCTGGAGGGCCTCGGAGTACGGGATGTCGCCCCAGGCGTCCGTCATGATCTGGAACAGCCACGAGCGCATCACCAGCCCCTGCGCTTCCACGTTGGCGCGGCTGTTCGCCTTGCCGCTGTTCACCACGTCCTGGAAGTCGCGCAGCGGCCCGGAGTAGAACGCGGTCCAGTGGGTGTTCACCGCCTGGTCGCGCAGGTCGTAGCGGTCCTCGTCGATGTACTGGATCTTCGCCATGTGCTGCGCCCACAGGGCCGTCAGCGTCATGTTGAAGTTCGCCCCGAAAACGCGGCTCACCCCCGACGATACGCCGCTGGCGAACACGTTGTCCGCCGGCACCGTCTCCGGGTCGTTCGGGTTCTCGTTGATCTCGGTCAGCCCCGCGTCGCAGGCGCTCGCCCCAAGGGCGAGCACCAGCGCGGACGCGGCGGCAAAGAGTTTCGAAGTTCTCATGTCGTTTCGCGGTCCGTCGGTTAGGGAGTCACGGAGATGTTGAAGCCCCAGCTCCGCGCGGACGGGAACTGCCCGAACTCGAAGCCCTGGGCGTTGCTGGCGTCGAACGCCGTCTCAGGGTCGATGTGCGGCGTGTCCGTCCACAGCTTCAGGTTGCGGCCCACCAGGGAAAGGTTCATCCCCGCGACGCCGAAGCGGCGGGTCATGGAGGCGGGGACGTTGTACCCCAGCACCACCTCGCGCAGCTTCACGAAGGAGCCGTCGGTGATGTGCGCCTCGTGCAGGTTGTACAGCCCGCCCCAGTACGTCTCGGCGTCCACACCCACGGTGTTCGGCACCGTGTCGTTGCCCACGATCCGCACCCCTTCGATCACCATGTCCTCTTCACGCCCCTGCAGCGTCTCCTCGAGCACGCCCGAGTAGCGGCCGAACATGTGGGTGACCGAGAAGATCTGGCCGCCCTGGCGCGCGTCGAGCAGGAACGACAGGTTCGCGCCGCGGTAGCGGAACTCGTTGCGCAGCGAGCCGATCCAGTCCGGCGTGTAGTGCCCCAGCACTTCCTTGGCCGAGCCGCGCAGCGGAACGCCGCTGGCGCCGATGATCTTCTGGCCGTAGAACTTGCTGTTCGGGTCCGTCACGCGGCGGTACGGGGTGCCGAACAGCGCGCCGTACTTCTCGCCCTCGCGCGCTTCCGAGGTCACGCCCCAGTACGAGCCGAGCTGCACCGTGTTGATCCCCTCCACCAGCTCTTCCACGCGGTTGCGGTTGCGCGCGTAGTTGGTGGTCACGCTCCACTCGAAGCCGTTGCTCAGGCGCAGCGGCACCAGGTTGGCCTGCAGCTCCACGCCGCGGTTGGTCACGCGGCCCGCGTTCACCACCTGGGCCGTGAACCCGCTGGCCGCCGAGACCGGCGCCGTCAGGATCTGGTTGGTGGTGGCGGCGTCGTAGTACGTCACCTCGAACGCCGCGCGGTCGCGCAGGAAGCGCACTTCGGCGCCGAACTCCACCGACTCCGTCTGCTCCGGCTTCAGGTTCGCGTTCGCGATGGTGTTCGGCACCGTGAAGGTGGGAACGCCGCCGAACGGGTCCTGCGAGGAGTAGGTGTTGCGAAGCTGGTACGGGTCCGCGTCGTTACCCACGCGGGCCCAGCTCGCGCGCAGCTTGGCGAAGCTGAGGGTGTTGCCCAGGTCGAAAGACGGGAAGACGTCCGTCAGGATCACCGAGCCGGAGAGCGACGGGTAGAAGTACGAGTTGTTCCCCTCGGGAAGCGTGGAGGACCAGTCGTTGCGCCCCGTCACGTCCACGAACACCATGTCGCGGTAGCCGAAGTTCGCCTGCCCGTACAGCGAGTTCACCCGCTTGTCCGTGCGGTACACGTCCGAGTACGGGTCTTCCGCGCGGTTGCCCAGATTGAAGACGTCCGGGGCCGTCAGGTTGAGCACCTCGGTGTACTCGTTGCGCGTCTCCTGGTCGCGGCGGTTGCCGCCGACGCTCGCGTCCACCGTGAAGCGGTCGCCCAGGCTGCGGTTGGCGCGCACCAGCACGTCCGTGTTCGTCTCCTGGAAGAACACGTCCCAGCTGTTGAACGCGCCGTTGCTGCCCACCGAGCCGTTCTGCAGGTTCACGCCCACCGTGCCGGCGGCGAAGTTGCGCTGGCGCTGGTCCTGGTAGAAGTCCGTGCCCGAGCGCACCGTCGCGCTCAGCCAGTCGGTGAAGTTGTACGTGCCCGCCACGTTGCCGATCAGGCGGTCGCGCGTGTCGCTGTTCTCGTTGACCTGCGCGATCCAGTACGGGTTCGAGTGGTAGTTGTGGTTCCAGTTGTACATGTTGCCGTTTTCGTCGCGCGTCTGGCGAAGACGGTTGGTGTCCACCTGGCGGCCGAACCACACGAACTGCAGCATCGGGTTGTCGCCCTCGTAGCCGACGCCCGGACGGTTGTTGCCGTCGGAGTTGATGTACTGCACCGAGGCGTTGGCGCGCACCCGGCTGGAGAGGCTCGTGCCGCCGTTCACCGCCACGGTGGTGCGGCGCAGCTCCATCCCCGGGTACATCCCCGCCTGGTTCAGGTGCGAGGCCGAGATGAGCGCGTCCGAGCGCTCGTTGCCGGCGCTGAACTGCACGTTGGTGTTGGAGGTGATGCCCGTGTCGAAGAAGTCACGCACGTTGTTGGGGTGCGCCTCCCACGGACCCGCGCCAAAGAACTGCGGGCGCACCGTGCCGTCCAGGCGCGGGCCCCAGCTCTCGTCCACGCCGTCCCAGGTGCCGCCGCCCATGCCGTCCACGTACTCGAACTCGCCGCCCAGGCCCTGGCCGTACTCGTTCTGGTAGCTGGGCAGGCGCAGCGGCGTCTCGCGGCTCAGGTTCTGGCTGACCGTGAGCTGGCTGCGGCCCTGGCGGCCACGCTTGGTGGTGATGACGATGGCGCCGTTCGCCGCGCGCGAGCCGTAGAGCGCCGCCGCGTTGGGCCCCTTGAGGACCGTCACCGACTCGATGAGATCCGGGTTGATGTCGCCGGCCGCGTTGCCGTAGTCCACGCCGCCGAAGCCGCGGTTGGCGCCGTAGCTGGGCGAAGCGTTGCTCACCGGCACGCCGTCTACCACGAACAGCGGCTGGTTGTTGCCGGCGATGGAGTTGGCGCCGCGGATCACCACGCGCGCCGAGCCGCCCTGCGGGCCGGCGTTGGTCACCGTCACGCCGGCCACCTTGCCGGAGAGCGAGTTCACGACGTTGGTCTCACGGGCCTGCGTGAGGTCCGCGCCCTGGACGCTCTGCACCGACGTCGACATGGCGCGGTCTTCGCGCGTGATGCCGAGCGCGGTCACCACCAGCCCTTCGAGGCCGAGCGCCTGCGCGCCGAGCTGGAAGTTCTGCGTGAGCGCGGCACCCGGGGAGAGCGTCACCGTGCGCGACTGCGGGGCGAGGCCCACGCGCGACGCGGTGATGGTGACCTGGCGCGCCGACTGCAGGCGCGACCCGGGAACCACCAGGCGGTAGGTGCCGTCCTGCGCCGTGGTGGTGCCGGCGGCGAGGGAGCTGATGCGCACGGTCACGGCGCTCTCGGGAGCGCCCGCCGCGTTGGTCACACGTCCGGTCACCGTTGCCGGCTCCTGGGCCGCCAGCGGAGTGGACGCCGTGGCCGCGGCGACGACCGCCGCGAAGAGCCAACGGACTTCTCTCATACTTGTCCTCCGGGAGATTGCCGGCAGTCGCCGGCAGTCGGTTGATACGGGCCCGGCGTGCGCCGTGCGCCGTTGTGACTCCCACGTGCCTCCGCCGGTCGATCCCTCAGGCGGGCATCGCGGGACCTGCGTGGGCGTGCCGCGTGGCAAAGCGCCTCCCGTGGGAGGCCCAGCAAAAGGTTGTACAAACGTAAAACATGTCAGCACATGGTATGCGAGAGGCTCGCATTCCAGCCGGGCTGACTCGGGTGCCGGCGGTCCGCGGACCATGTTTACCGGCTAACTATGTTGCCACGGATACAAAACCTTAACCCATCGTTAATAGCGGCGCCGCCAGCACCTGTCAACCCCGCGAGGCTCTCCGGCGTGACAGATGACGCGTCTCACCCGATCCTGACACACGGACGTATACACACGCAAAACGCCCCTCCCGCGGCCTTCGGGGGAGGGGCGTTCCGGTGGCGAACGGGTTCCGCCGGGCGGGCGGCTAGTTTCCGTCGCCGTCGCCGTCCTCCACGCGCTCGCCCTCGGCCTGCGACGGGCCGCGGCCCTCCTCGTTGCTCATCCCCGCGGCTTCGTCCGTGTTGGTGGGCCTCTCCGGCGCCGGGGAGGCCTGCTCGTCGGCCGTGTGGGGGCTCTTCTCGCTGTAGCGTGGGTCCTTGGGCACCGTTCCTCCTCCGTTATCGGTCGCCGGGCAGCGTGCCGCCGCGCGCCGACGACGCGGCGCGGGTGTCGTCGTCCATCAGGCCGCCCTTGACGGGCGGGGGCACCACGATGCGGTCCTCGGACGGCTCGTGTGTGCGCGGCGGAAGGTTCATGATGCGCCGCAGGTCCGCCTCGTCCACCACCTCCACCTCCAGCAGGCGCTGCGAGAGCACCTCCAGCACCTCGCGGTCCTGGGTCAGGATGCGCCGCACCCGCTCGTACGTCCCGTCGATCAGGCCGCGGATCTCGGCGTCGATGGCGCGCGCCGTCTCCTCGCTGTACGAGCGCTGCGAGGTGCCGCCGTCGGAGCCCTGCAGGAACTGGCTGCGGCGGGGGCCGGAAAGGTTCACCGGGCCCAGCTCGCGGCT
>DASVVI010000415.1:0-2070 GCA_036386635.1 Longimicrobium sp. | reverse complement strand
TGAAGTTCTCCATGTTCTTCATCGCGGAGTACGCGCACGTGCTGACCGTCAGCGCGCTGATGGCGACGCTCTTCCTGGGCGGGTGGGACATCCCGGGGTGGGGCCGCGACGACATGCTGGGCTTCGACGCGCGCGGCCAGTGGGTGGGCGCGCGGCCGGAGTGGTGGCTGACGCTGCTGACGTTCGCGATGTTCGCGATCAAGACCTTCTTCTTCATCATGGTCTTCATGATCGTGCGCTGGACGGTGCCGCGCTTCCGCTACGACCAGGTGATGGACCTGGGGTGGAAGGTGATGCTCCCCGCCGCGCTCGCCGCGGTGGTCATCACGGCCGCCACCGTGCTCGCGCTGGACTCGTTCGGCGTGCGGGTGACGGACCGCTGGCTATACGTCTTCCCCACCTACGGACTGGTGCTGACGGCGGTGAACGGGGTGATGCTGGCGGCGGTTCTCTACGTGCTGGACAAGGGCCACGTGCTCGCCGGCACCGGCGCGATGGAAGCGAAGCGGGCGCATGCCCAGGAGCTGGCCCGGCGGCGCACCGCGCGCGTGCCGGTGGGCGGCGCCGCACAACCGTAAGGAGCTGTACTCAAATGGCCGCGACCGTAAAGGTGATGCGTCGCCCGCAGGGGAAGTCGAGCTACCTGCGTGCCTCGCTGAAGGGGATGGCGCTGACGTTCCGGCACCTGATGAGCAACGCCGGGGACCGGAGCACGCAGACCATCCAGTATCCGGACGTCAAGAAGCCCCTGTCGCCGCGGTGGCGGGGGACGCACGTGATGGAGACGCACGACGACGGGCGCCCCAAGTGCGTGGCGTGCGGCCTGTGCCCCACCATCTGCCCGGCCAACTGCATCACGCTGGTGCCGGGCGAGGACGACCAGGGGAACCGCTTCCCCATCGTCTACGAGATCGACGAGTTCCGCTGCATCTTTTGCGGAATGTGCCAGGAGGTGTGCCCGGTGGAGGCGATCCACGTGGGCAACCACTACGAGAACGGCGAGTACACCCGCTCGAACTTCGTGTACGACCTGGACCGCCTGCAGAAGCAGACGCACCCGGTGACGCTGCTGTGGGATCCGTCGGACCCGGCAGGGGAATGAACTGATAGTGCGTGAGTGCGTGAGTGCGTCAGTGCGTCGGATCCAAACGCACTAACGCACTAACGCACTAACGCACTAACGCACTCCACGGCACTTACGCCTCAGACGGTTATGAACCAAGCCCTGTTCTTCTTCTTCGCCGCGTGCGCGGGCGGGTCGGCGCTGGCGATGGTGACGCGAAGGAGCCCCGTGGCCAGCGCCGTCTGGCTGATCGGGACGTTCTTCTCCGTCGCGGCCATCTACACCCTGCTCGGCGCCTTCTTCATCGGGATCATCCAGATCCTAGTGTACGCGGGCGCCATCATGGTGCTCTTCCTCTTCGTCATCATGCTCCTGAACCTGGGGAACAACGCCGAGGCGGACATGCGCGGGGTACCCTGGCAGGGGGCCGCGGTGGTGGTGGGGCTGGGGGTGTTCGGCATCCTCACCAGCGTCTTCGTGGGCGGCTACCGGCCGCCGCTGGGGAACGAGGCCGGGCGCGCCGCCCTGGACAACGCGCAGGCCATGAACGGCACCGTGGGGCTCATCGGCATGCCGCTCTACCAGGACTTCATGATCCCGCTGCAGGCCACGGCCATCCTCCTCCTGATCGCGTGCATCGGGGCGGTGGTCCTCGCCAAGCGCAAGGTGTAAAGGCCCATGTCCCAGATCCCGGTCGAGTACCCCCTCATCCTCAGCGCCCTCCTCTTCTCCGTAGGAGTGGCGGGGGTCGTGGTGCGGCGCAACATCATCATCCTGTTCATGTGCGTGGAGCTGATGCTCAACGCGGTGAACCTGGCGTTCGTGGCGCTCTCCCCCTTCGCGGGGGTGCAGGGCCAGGTGTTCGTCTTCTTCGTGATCGCCGTGGCGGCCGCCGAGGCCGCGGTCGGCCTGGCGATCGTCATCGCCGCCTTCCGTCACCGGGAGTCGGTGGACGTCAAGAACTTCAGCCTGCTCCGGTGGTAAGCGTCCCGTGACGATCCTCCAAG
>DASVVI010000414.1:0-4980 GCA_036386635.1 Longimicrobium sp. | reverse complement strand
TTCGTGATGCTGAGGTGAGTGCGCCTCCTCCTCTCAAGCAGAACGAAGATGCCCGCAACAAAAAGGCCGAGCACCACCATCCCCACGCCCAGATAGCCCAGATGAGTGGGTGCGACGGGGAGGACTCCGCCAACGAGGAGGTTTGGCGTAATAGAGAAACCGAGCATCGGTAGGTTTGTTGAACGTGATTCATTGGGGTGTAGCCCGCATCATTTAAACGCAGGGGAGCCCTTCTTGCAGCATTATAAGTGCATTCAGAAGAGTCGACCAGAAGTTTGTAAGTCGCTCTGGGAGCATAGTGAGAATTCTTCACCTTCAACGCTCGGTGTTAGCGTTTCGAGGGAGTATCAGGTTCTACCGCAATATTTATCATACGATAAGTGATGTCGCCCAAAATAGAGTCACCCGGCATCTTTAGCCTTTTCGACGAAACGATAACCAAATATCGCCACGCTTGGAGCTCTATGCCAGCCAAGACACCCGTGGAATATAGGTGTGCTTGGTGCCGTGCCTGCGCGACTTGGCTCTCCGTTTCACTTGCCGAACGCACGAGCTTCCATTCTGTAAGGACTAAGCCATCTGCTATGGATGCGACGGCATTAACACTCGTGATTGCATCGTTGAACACGAGATCGGTTCGTTCCCCCTCCGCGGAGACTTTGAAGGCCCATATTCCGTGTAAAAGAAGATGGACACTTCCTAGCCTCTCACAAGCAGTTTCTCCGTCTACGAATGCGGCTATCCACCTGTCGCGGTAAGCAGGATCAGCGATGATCGAACGTTGCAAGTGAATGAATGCGCGCTCACTTAATCGCATCAACAACGGGTCGCGATCAGCTAGATGATACTGCATTTCAGATCGGAACCCTGCCAAAGCTGTGGTGGTAGCGATCAGCACCCCATTGTTGTCAGTTCCATCTGGTGTAAAAAGTTGCCTGTTCTCTGACAGAAACCGTGCGATTGTAGCACGCCCATTTGGAGGTAGATCAGTTAGGTGTTCTTCTCGAAAAGTGCTGATTGCCTGATAGAGGCTGCGGCAGATTGGAAGTAGTTGCTTACGTCGAGTGCCGAACGCATCCACATTGTCAATCTGGAGGCCACGCAAGAACATCAGTGTGGCATCAAGCACTCCTGCGATGCGGTCTGAGAGCGCGCGCCATTCAGATAGCCAGATCATTGCTAGCTTCCTCAGGACATGGGTAGACAACCCTCGCGAGGCTGCTCTCTGGGTCTCCAGACACCGGCGCGCGTACACAGTCTGCCATTCCGATCCGCTAAATTTGCTTTCCCTCTACTTCGCACGCTGGAGTTGTGCCAAGAGCTTTCGAAACGCGTCTGCCCGCTCTAGTGCTTCCGCCAGCGGGACGAACCTGCCCGGTCTCGGCGTGCGGATTCCGGTGTTCCGCGGCGAATGCGGCGAATGCGGCGTAGCCCACGGTTGGCGCGAAATGCCTGTAAGATCCCGCTCGCAGCGTTGCCGCGCGGACGGGCTCGAAAGGTCGTGCTTGCGCGAACAGTGGTGTTTCACTCAGGATGCGGAAAACCGTACACGACATTTACAATGCAGTTCTTGTCCACTAAATGTATGTACCGCCTCCAATCCCGTTCCTGCCCGGACGAACAACTCCGTCCGGCGCCACGCGGTGGCTGCGAGTTCGACTACACAGGGATACAGGCGGTTCGCGCGCCGCGAGGCGCGGTTTCCGCATGGCCCAGCGTTGCAGCGTCGGAATTCCTCTAGTTATCAAGGGCAATTGTGTCGTACTGTATCACGCAATCTCCCGAAATCGTCGACGGTATGAACGCTCGGTTACAGGGTTTGGCCGGAAGAGTATATCGCTAAACCCACGGACGCCAGATCTCTGCTGCTCTACGCGACCCCAACCGTTCATCTATGGCGCGTGAAGGCGACGCGGCTATGAGTTTGAACGCCTCCGTTGAACGCTGGATGCGCGCGTCGCCAGGGCGATCACTTACGGTCTGACCGAGCCATGCTCAGATGGCGCCCCACGCTGCGGCCAGCGCGAGATTGTTCCGGGCGTCCACACATCGAACCGCTCGGGATCATAGTCGCGCGCATAGATGCGGTACGGCTCGCGCTCCGGGTGATGGGGATCTGCAACCGCCTGCAGCATCTCCGAATAGCCGTGCGGGCCCCCGCAGTCCTCGGGCGGTCCTGCGCGTTCCCCCGCGACCAGCTCCGGGAGCGTACGATTGCCGTCTGTTGGCGTGGCGATGGACACGCCCTCCACATCGATCTCGTGCACCCAGTTGTCGCCAAAATCGTAGGTGTAAATTAAGCGTGCCTCGTTGCCCAGCCTCAGGTCACGCAGCCGGACGGCCGTCGAGTCTTCATCCTGCGCATCCTCGTAAGGCGGTTCGAAGCGGCGGTCTCGGATCTTGAAGCCGTACAGGTGGTAGTCCAGCCACCCGAACGCCATCTGGATTACACGGTGCAGCTGGTGGAGCGTGTATGCGTCCGGCACGCGTACGCGGCGCCAGATCGGCGGCTCGATGCGCGCCAGAGCGATGCGGAGCTGCAGCAGCCGCGGTTCGGGCTTGCGGCCAGTGCGCGCGCGCGGGCGGGAAGGATTCTTGGGTGACATGCAGTGCAACCTAAATGGCGGACGTGCCATCCGCACCCCCGACGACGACCGTAGGTTCACACCGTTCACCGGGGCGCACAGTTCCGGTATCCTGATGGGCGATTTCATTGCCTCCGGTCCAGGCTTTCCTCCCGGCCCTGCGCCATGTAGCTCCCGCCCGACCGACAACTCCGTCCGGCACCACCGCGCCGGCTCGTCCGACCGCGGACGGGCCGGCGCGCGCACGCACAGACAGATGCCCAAGTGTATTGACCTCCAGAGCATCCTGGATCGGCATCGGGAAGGCGGCCGAGTTCGACTACGGCGGGATGCCGGCGGTCCGTGCGCTCCGCGATGAAGGGTAGGCGCGATCCTGGTCGACTGCGACCCGGGCACGATATCCTGACTGCGTTACCCCTTGCCGTGAGCCGGTGCGGGCCGTTGATTGGCGTCGTAGCCACCAGCCGTCAGACCAGTTCCGAGCGCGCCGATGTCCCTGAAGCGAAAGATGAGCCGCAGGACGGAGGCGACAGGGCACTTGTTGGACGTTGTCCATGGCGCCCTGCCGCAGGCGTGGCATTCGCGGCTCGCCAGCGAAATCCGTGAGGCGATCCCCGAGCTGCACGCGCTGGTGCAAGATAATCCGCGCGCGGCGGTGGCGGAGCTACGTTCGTGGATTGAGCGTGAGCCGCTACCCATGTTCTATAACTGGCTGAGTGCCGCCCACAGCGCGCTCGGAGAGATGGATGCGGTTGATGAGCTTGTCCTTGAGAACTACCACCGGAATCCGCACTACCTGTTCGCGCGCATCAACTACGCCGAGCTGTGCATCGCTGACGGGGACCTGGCGGGCGCGCGAGAAGCGCTTGGAGACGGCTTCGACATCCGCCGTCTTCTCCGCGGCAGAAAGCGCGTTCACATCACCGAAGTGACGGGGTACTTCTACGCGGTCGGTCGTTACCACGTCGAAGCCGGAGACCTGGATGAAGCGCACCGAACGTACGAACTGCTGAAAGATGCTGCTCCGGACGCGCCTCCCACCAGAGCGCTCCGCCACATGCTGCGCTCGCGCCTGCGGGGCACTCTCTCGAAGTAGCGCGGCGCCGCGTGCGGCTTGAACCCTATGCGGCATCCGCGCTCCTGCCCAAGCCGCGACGCAACCTTTCCGGACCGGCTCGCGCCGCATAGATTCCCGCCCCGATCGACAACTCCGTCCGGCACCACGCGCCGGCTCGTCCGACCGCGGACGGGCCGGCGCGCGCACGCACAGACAGATGCCCAAGCGCACCGACCTCAAGAGCATCCTGATCCTCGGCTCCGGGCCCATCGTAATCGGGCAGGCGGCTGAGTTCGACTACAGTGGGACGCAGGCCGTACGGGCGCTGCGGGAAGAGGGGTACCGCGTGATCCTGGTCAACAGCAACCCGGCCACGATCATGACCGACCCCGACCTCGCCGACGCCACCTACATCGAGCCCATCACCCCCGAGTGGGTGGAGCGGGTGATCGAGAAGGAAAAGCCCGACGCCATCCTCCCCACCATGGGCGGGCAGACGGCGCTGAACGTGGCGCTGGAGCTCCACGACAGCGGCGCGCTGGCCCGGCACGGGGTGGAGCTGATCGGCGCCAACGCGCGCGCCATTCGCATGGCGGAGGACCGCAGCGAGTTCTCCAAGGCGATCAGCCGCATCGGGCTGCGGCTGCCGCACGGGGGGTTCGCGCGCTCGCTGGACGAGGCGCTGCGGATCGTGGAGGACACCGGCTACCCCGCCATCATCCGCCCGTCGTTCACCATGGGCGGCACGGGGGGCGGCATCGCGTACAACCGCGCGGAGTTCGAGGAGCAGGTGCGCCGCGGCATCGACCTGTCGCCGGTGAGCGAGGTGCTGGTGGACCGCTCGGTGATCGGGTGGAAGGAGTTCGAGCTGGAGGTGATGCGCGACGGGGCGGACAACGTCGTCATCATCTGCTCCATCGAGAACTTCGACCCCATGGGCGTGCACACCGGCGACTCCATCACGGTGGCCCCCGCGCAGACGCTGACCGACGTCGAGTACCAGAAGATGCGCGACGCCGCCATCGCCATCATCCGCGAGATCGGGGTGGAGGCGGGGGGGTGCAACGTCCAGTTCGCGGTCAATCCCGCCGACGGCGAGCTGCTGGTGGTGGAGATGAACCCGCGCGTGTCGAGGTCGTCCGCGCTGGCGTCGAAGGCGACGGGGTACCCCATCGCGCGCATCGGGGCGAAGCTGGCCGTGGGCTACACGCTGGACGAGCTGCCGAACGCCATCACGCAGACCACGCCCGCGTCGTTCGAGCCGGTGCTGGACTACGTGGTGGTGAAGTTCCCGCGCTTCGCCTTCGAGAAGTTCCCCGCCGCGGATGCGACGCTCGG
>DASVVI010000413.1:0-5074 GCA_036386635.1 Longimicrobium sp. | reverse complement strand
ACGCCGAGCTGCAGCGGGCCGAGCTGGCCGGCGAGCACCACCGTGGCCAGCATGATGCCGAACGCCGCCACACCCAGCTCCCGCACCAAGTACGGCGTGGTGGCGATGGTGGCGACGGCGCTGAGCACGTGCGCCGCCGCCGACACCACGGCCGCCTGCGTGAGCGTCAGCCGGAAGCGCGCCCCCGGCGGCCGCGCGGCGCCCTCACGCCGCATCGGGCAGCGTCCCCTTCAGGGCACTCGAGCGCCCCGTCATCCCAGGAAGAAGTTGGTTTCCAGCTGCTCGGCCACCGGGTAGCGCAGGAACTCCCCCGCGTACTCCCGCTCCTTGCGCAGGTGCAGAAAGATCCCCCACGCCATCGCCGGGAAGGCGGCGGCGAGCGGACGGGCGATGGCGGGGGGAAAGGGATAGAAGTTGCTCCCCCCGAACCCCGCCAGCCGGTATCCGCCGGGGAAGGCGCGCTCCAGCACCTGCACCAGGTCGCCGCGCGTGTAGCCCCGCACGTGCGCCGTGGCGTTCTGGATGGAGCTGGGCTGCCTCCCCAGCAGCAGGAGGAGCCGGTTGTGCAGCGAGGCGAGGTTGGGCACGCCCAGGATCGCCCGCCCGCCCACGGGCAGGATGCGCGAGATCTCGTGGAATATCCAGAAGATCTCCTTGGTGTGCTCCAGCACCTGGTTGGCGATCACCACGTCCACCGACCCGTCAGGCAGGGGGATGGGCTCGCGCTCCAGGTTGGTGCGGTGCACCTCGATGCCATGGCTCTCCAGGCGCCGCGCGTAATCGGGAAACACCTCCACCGCGTGCAGCCGCGCGCCCGGGCGCACCTCCCCCGCCGCCAGCAGGTCGGTGCCCAGCCCGGCGCCGATGTCGAGCACCGTGCGGTACTCGCCGGCCTCGCGCAGGAAGCGCCGCACCACGTGGCGCCCGTAGTTGAGAGAGCGGTCGATCATCGATCCGTCCGTGTGTCCCGCCGCGGAACGGCGCCGCGCGCCACCTCCCACAGGAGGTCCGCGGTGCGTGCCGCCGTCGCGTCCCAGGTCAGGAGCGCGGCGCGCCGCCGGCCGCGCGCCACCATCTCGTCGCGCAGGGGGCCGGGGCGCAGGCGGCGAACGGCGTCCGCCAGCGCGTCCCAGTCGTCGGGGTCCGCCATCAGCCCCGCGTCGCCCACGGCTTCGGGGATGGAGGCGCGGTTGGATGCCACCACCGGCAGCCCGCACGCCATCGCCTCCAGCACCGGCAGGCCGAACCCCTCGAAGTACGATGGAAAGAGGAGGCATTCCGCGCGCCCGTACAGCGCGCGGAGCAGGTCGTCGTCCACCGCGCCAAGGTCCGCCACCGCGTCGCCGAGGCCCAGCTCGCGGGCGCGCGCGGCGAGCGGCTCGTCGCCGGGATAGTGCCGCCCCGCCACCACCAGGCGCAACCCGGGCCGCTCCGCGCGCAGCCGCGCCAGCACCTGGAGAGCCGCGCGCAGGTTCTTGTGCGGCTTCTGGTTGCCCACCACCAGCAGGAACGGCGCGAACGCCTCCGCGCGCCGCAGCGCCTCGTCGCTCGGCGCGCGCGCGGTGACGCCGCCGCCCACGCCCAGCGGCACCACCTCCAGCTTCGGGACGGCGTGCGGGAACCGGGCGGCCAGGTCGTCGCGGGTGAAGCGGGAGTCGGCCACCACGCGGAGCGCGCGTCGCACGGCGGAGCGCAGCACCACGCCGCCCAGCGCCCGCTTCCACGCCGGGAAGAGCGCGGGGAGCCGGAACTGCGCCAGGTCGTGCACCGTCACCAGAGAGGGCGGCAGCGGGCCGCCCAGCGGCACGTCGTAGTGGGGAAAGAAGCCCGCGTCGGCGGCCAGCGCCCCGCGCGCGCCCAGCGCCAGCCAGTGAGCTTGCGCCCCCGGGCTGTAGTAGTGGTGCTCGAAGGGAACCACCACGGCCCGCCCCGCATCGCCCAGCTCCTGGAGAAACGGGTGCAGCTCGCCCGGCCGGCCCAGCAGCGCCACGCGTCCGAAGCGCGGGTCGCGCAGCACGCGCGCCAGCACCTCGCGGGTGTAGCGGCCGATCCCCGAAAGGCGAAGCCCGCGCGCATCCACCAGGAGCGAGCGGGGCTCGGGGGGTGTGCCGACGGCGCGGGAGGGGGCGGCCCCGCGCCGCGCCTCAGCCCGCACCCACGGACTCCAGCATCAGCGGGCGTTCCGGGCGCGCGCTCAGCGAGCGCTGTCGCTCGCGCTCCACGGCAGCGCGCATCCGCCGGCGGAACTCCTGCGCGTCGAAGCGCTCGGCGTTGCGCCTGCACAGCGCCGGGTCGATCTCCATCGCCTCCAGGCGCAGGATGGCGTCCACCAGCGAGTCCACGGTCTGCTCTTCGAAGAAGACGCCGGTCACCCCGTCCACCACCGTCTCGAGCGCCCCGCCGCGCGCGTACGCAACCACCGGGCGCCCGGCCGCCTGCACCTCCACCGGCGCGATCCCGAAGTCTTCCAGCCCGGGAAAGAGGAAGCCGCGGCAGCGCGCGTACAGCGACGCGACCTCGGCATCATCCGCCCAGCCGCGGAGCTCCACGGTGGGCCCGGCCAGGGCGCGCAGCCGCTTCAGCTCGGGGCCGCGCCCCACCACCACCAGGCGGCGTCCCAGCCGCGTGGCCGCCTGCACCGCCAGGTCCACCCGCTTGTACCCCACCAGGCGCGACACCACCAGGTAGAAGTCCTCCGCCGGGCGGCCGTTGGGGCGGATGGCGTCCGTGTCCACCGGCGGGTGGATCACCTCCGAGTCGCGCCGGTAATGGCGGCGGATGCGCCCCGCCACCTCGCGCGAGTTGGCCACGAAGTGGTCCACCCGGTCGCTCGAGACGCGGTCCCACAGCCGCAGCCAGTGAGCGACGGGCGCGAACAGGGGGCGCGCCAGCTTGCCGCGCGTGTACTCGGGGTACAGGTCCCAGATGTAGCGGCAGGGGGTGTGGCAGTAGCACACGTGCAGCGTTCCGGGGCGGGTCACCACCCCCTTGGCGCACGCGCTGCTGGCCGAGATCACCAGGTCGAAGCCGGCGAAGTCGAACTCCTCGAACGCCATGGGCATCAGCGGCAGGAACGCCATGTGGCTGCGGCGCACCAGCGGGATGCGCTGGATGAACGAGGTGACCACCCGTGCGGCGCGCAACGCGGGGAGCGTCTTCCGCTCGTCGTAGACCGCCGTGTAGATGGGCGCTTCGGGGAACATCCGGTGCAGCTCGAAGAGCACGCGCTCGCCACCGCCGTACGTGTCCATCCAGTCGGTGACCAGCGCAACCTTCATCTCAGTACGCCCCTTCCCCGCGCAGCACCACCACCAGGGTGCGCAGCATGATGCGCACGTCCAGCCAGAGCGACCACTCCGCGATGTAGCCGCGCTCCATGCGCAGCACCTCGTCGAAGTCCGTCACCAGGTTGCGCCCGCTCACCTGCCACGGCCCCGTGCTCCCCGGTGTAACCGCCAGCCGCTCGAAGTGCCGCGCCTCGAAGCGCTCCATGTCGGAGAGCGGCAGCGGCCGCGGACCCACCAGGCTCATCTCCCCGCGCAGCACGTTGATCAGCTGCGGAAGCTCGTCCAGGCTGGTGCGGCGCAGGATCGCTCCCACGCGCGTGATACGCGGATCGTCCACCAGCTTGAACAGCGCCTGGTTGCCGTAGATGTTCAGGTGCGCCACCTCGGCCAGCCGCGCCTCGGCGTCGCACGTCATGCTGCGGAACTTCCACATGGTGAACGGCCGCCCGCCCAGCCCCACCCGCTCCTGCCGGAAGAGCGCCGGCCCCGCCGACTCCATCTTGATGGCCGCCGCGATCAGCGCCAGCAGCGGCGAGAGCACCACCAGCGCCAGCGTGGCCAGCACGATGTCCGACATGCGCTTCACCAGCAGCGACGGCAGCTCCAGGCGCGCGGGGTGCAGGCGGATCATGGCGCACCCGCCCACCTGGCGCGCCTCCGCGTAGAACTCCAGCCCCGGGATCATGGGCGGCGTCACGAACAGCTTCACGCCCCGCTCGAAGCAGCTCGCCGCCACCGCGTGCAGCTCGTCGGTGGTCAGCGTGGTGGCAACCAGCACCTCGGCCACGTCCACCTCGTCCAGGATGCGCTCCAGCTCGTCCAGCGTGCCCATCGACGCCGGGTCCGGACGCCCGCCCGGCGTGAGGTGCCCCACCACGTACTGGTCGAAGTTGTTGTGGCCCCGCAGCGAGCGGATGGTGCTCCCGGCCTCGTCCAGGCTCCCCACGATCAGCGTGCGGCGCAGGCCGACGCCGCGCGCGTACGCCTGCCGCACCAGCAGGTCCGCGCCCTTGCGGCCCAGCGCCAGCGCCAGGAAGCCCGCCGACGCGATCCCCGCCACCATCGGCAGCGCCATGGGGATGCGGGGCGGAAAGGTGACCAGCACCGCCATCAGCAGCGACGCCAGAGCCGCGGCGGAGGCCAGGCGCCCGCCGTCGCGCCGCGAATCGCCCGGAGCGTAGGCGCGCAAGGCGTTGAGGCTCAGCAGGAAGCTCGCGACCACCAGCGGCACGAAGGGCTCCACCACCTGCCACGCGCCGAACAGGCGCGCCACGGCAAAGAGCACCAGGCCCACCAGCACCCCGTCCAGCTGGTGCAGCGAGACGACGCGAAGGAAGCGGCGCAGCAGCGACGTGGCCAGCCGCCGGTGCGTCAGCTCCCGGCGCAGGCGAACGTCGTGGAAAGGAAGGTCGGGCAGCGCGGCGCGGCCCTCTCGCGCGGCGCGTTTCACCAGGGTGCCGCTTGACGTCTTTATGTCCATCCGAAAGGGCTGTCCTGGAAAATTTGTGCGCCCGGGGAGACCCCCGGAGGGGCGGTGCACCCGCTCCTGACGCCTACACCCCCCTCCGCGTCACGCGTGCGCGCCGCGGCCAGCACCAACGGCGCCGGTGCGGAGCGCCGGTCGACCCTGCCACAACGCCGCACGGGTCCCCGGTGTGACACTTTCCCGGAGGCGCCAGCCTGGCTCGAGGGTGCCGCAGTGCGCCCGAACCAAACGAAAGTGGACGCGCACCGGATCAGGCGCGCGTCCACTTTCATCTTAGCACTTCCGCGAGCCTTTTGCCAGC
>DASVVI010000412.1:0-12149 GCA_036386635.1 Longimicrobium sp. | reverse complement strand
GGGGCCCAGGTCGATCAGCCAGTCCGCCGTCTTGATGACGTCCAGGTTGTGCTCGATCAGCACCACCGTATGCCCGGCGTCCACCAGGTCGTCCAGCACGCGCAGCAGCTTGCGGATGTCGTCCATGTGCAGGCCGGTGGTGGGCTCGTCCAGCACGTACAGCTTCTTGCCGCCGCGCCGCGCTCCCAGCGCCAGCTCGCGCGCCACCTTGATGCGCTGCGCCTCGCCGCCGGAAAGGGTGGGCGCGGGCTGGCCAAGGCGCAGGTAGCCGAGCCCCACCTGCTGCAGGTGCCAGAGCGCCTGCCCCAGCCGGTCCTCGTGGATGAAGAAGCGGATCGCCTGGTCGATGGTCATCTCCAGCACGTCGCGGACGTTGCGGCCCTTGAAGCGCACGTCCAGCACCTCCGGCTTGAAGCGCGCGCCGCCGCAGATCTCGCACGGCACGAAGACGTCGGCCATGAAGACCATCTCCACCTCCACCTGCCCCTCGCCCTTGCACGCCTCGCAGCGCCCGCCCGTGACGTTGAAGGAGAAGTGCCCCGGCGTGAGCCCGCGCTGCACCGAGTCGGGCAGGGAGGCGAAGATGCGCCTCACCTCGTCCCATGCCTTGATGTAGGTGACCGGATTGGAGCGGGGCGTACGGCCGATGGGGCTCTGGTCGACGAGGACGACTTCGCGGATGCCGCCGGTGCCGCTCATCCGCTCGTACGCGCCCACCCCTTCACCCATGTGCCGCTTGGCGCTCGTCTCGCCGCCCGAGAGCTCGCGCTCGAGGGCGCGATACAGGACGTCATGGACCAGGGTGCTCTTTCCGGAGCCGGACACGCCGCTCACCACCGTCAGGGCGCCCAGCGGGATCTCCACCGAGACGCCGCGCAGGTTGTGCTCGGTGGCGCCCTCGATGCGGATGCGCGGGCCGCGCGTGGGGCGGCGCCGCTCCGGGATGGCGATCTCCTCGCGGCCGCTGAGGTAGCGGCCGGTGAGGGTGTCCGCGTGCATGATCTCGTCGAGCGTTCCCTGGAAGACGAGCTGGCCGCCCAGCTCGCCGCTCCCCGGCCCCAGCTCCACGATGTGGTCGGCCATGCGCATGGCCTCGGGGGCGTGCTCCACCACCAGCACCGTGTTGCCGCCCTCGCGCAGCCGCACCAGCAGCGCCAGCAGCCGGTCGTTGTCCGCCGGGTGCAGGCCGATGGTGGGCTCGTCCAGCACGTACAGCGTGTCCACCAGCCGGCTCCCCAGCGCGTTGGAAAGGGAGATGCGCTGCGCCTCGCCGCCGGAAAGGGTGCGCGTCTGCCGTTCGAGCGTCAGGTAGCCCAGCCCCACGTCGTTCAGGAAGCCGATCCGTGACTCCAGCTCCTTGAGGATCGTCTCGGCGATGCCGCGCTCCTGCTCGGAGAGGAGGGCGGGGGGGCAGTCCGCGCCGTCGCCGGAGGGGACGGCGCCGCGCAGCGATGCCGCCCAGGGCCGGAGCTGCGCCAGCGGCAGCTCCGAGACTTCGGCGATGGTGCGCCCCGCCACGCGGATGCGCAGCGCCTCCGGACGCAGCTTGGCGCCGTCGCAGAGCGGGCAGGTGCGCGCGCTCTGGTACTGGCGGATGAAAACGCGGATGTACGCCTTGTAGCGCTTCTCCTCCAGGTCTTCAAAGAAGTCGATCACGCCCTGGAAGCCGCGCACGCCGTGCAGCACCTTGTGCCTGAACTCCTGCGGGAGGTCCTGCCACGGCGTGTCTACCGAGACGCCTTCCTTGCGCGCGAAGTCGGCCAGCTTCTTCCGCTTGGCCTCGTAGCGCGGCATCCGCCAGGGGTCCACGGCGCCCTCGGCGAGCGAGCGGGCCGGGTTGCACACGATCAGCGACTCGTCGATCCGCAGCACCGCGCCGAAGCCGGTGCACTCCGGGCAGCTCCCGTACGGGTTGTTGAAGGAGAAGAGCTGCGGCGTCGGGTTGGCGAACTCGATTTCCGGGTGCTCCGGGCAGCGGAAGCGGTCGGTGAAACGGAGCGGCTTCATCCCCACCGGCACCACCACCGCCTCGCCCTCGCCCTCGGTGAAGGCGGTGCCCAGCGAGTCGGCCAGGCGGCCGGACTGCTCGGCGTCCACCTTTACGCGGTCCACCACCACCAGCAGCTCGCCCGCCGCGGTGAGGTCGGTGCCCTCGGCGAGCTCGTCCAGGTGCATCTCCACGCCGTTCGCCAGCACGCGCACGAAGCCCAGCGCGCGCAGGTTCTCCACCACCAGCGCGTGCGTCACGCGGGCGGAAAGCGGGAGCGGAAAGCACACCATGGCGCGCGTCCCCTCCGGCAGGCGCAGCACCGCGTCGGTGGCGGTCTGCACGCTGTCCGGCCGGATCTCGCGGCCGCAGGGGAGGTCGGGGTGCCCCGGGCAGTAGGTGCGGCCCACACGCGCCCACAGCAGCCGGAGGTAGTCGTACACCTCGGTGGCCGTGCCCACGGTGGAGCGGGAGGTCTTGGTGGGGTTCCGCTGCTCGATGGCCACCGCCGGCGAGATGCCGTCCACGCGGTCCACGTCCGGCTTCTCCATCCGGTCGAGGAACTGCTTGGCGTACGTGGAAAGCGACTCGACGTAGCGCCGCTGCCCCTCGGCGTACACCGTGTCGAATGCGAGCGACGACTTTCCCGACCCCGAGGGCCCCGTGACCACGATCACCGCGCGGCGCGGCAGATCCAGGTCCAGGTTCTTGAGGTTGTGCTGCCGGGCCCCGCGGATGACGATGCGATCTTTCATAGAACCGAAATCATACCGAACCGGGCCGCCGATGTAAAGCTCGTGCCGGACGGCCGTTGCGCCGCCCGCGGAGGGTCTGTGCAAAGTTCGTTCAATCGGCGGCTCTCCCCGTGATGCAGACGGCTCTTGACGGCTTAGGAGGGTGCCGCTAACGTAACGCTAACCTCCCAGTAATGGTACGAGTTCCCGTATCAGTCTAGCCCAACAAGTCCCGTCTGTTCGTCCCGAGAGCGGCACCCCCGGGCCGTCCTCCATGCGTTCCCCCCACGATCTCTGCCAGGAGGTCAACGGCACCACACCCTTCTCGCAGCACCCGCACGGCCACACGCGCCGGCAGCAATCCCATCCGTCGCAGATCACACCGTGCGCAGGGTCCCGGCAACCGCCGTGGCCAAACCGAAACCGACCGCCGGCACACAGAGCCGGCGCGTTCCAGGAGGACGTGGAATGAAAACAACCCGTTGGCTCTTCGCGGCGGTAGTCGCCGCAGCCACGGCGTCCGCTCCGCTGGCCGGGCAGGAGCCCGCCACCGTGACCGGGCGTGTGACGAACTCGGCGGGCGCGCCCGAGAGCGGCGTGACCGTGCGCATCAACACGCTGAGCATCAGCACCGCCACTACCGCGAACGGCACCTACCGCCTGGTGATCCCCGCGGGGCGCCTGCGCACCGGCCAGCAGGTGGCGATCTCCGCTTCGCGCGTGGGGCTCGCCCAGTCCACCCGCACGGTGACGCTGAGCCCCGGCGCCAACCTGACCCAGAACTTCCAGCTCGGCACCGACATCCTGGAGCTCGAGGGGATCGTGGCCACGGGCGTCAGCGGCGGCGCCACCGAGCGCGCCAAGGTGCCCTTCACCGTGTCGCGCGTGGAAGCGTCGCAGATGCCGGTGCAGGCGGTCAACCCGCTCAGCCAGCTGCAGGGCAAGGTGCCGGGGGCGAACATCGCCACCGTCAGCGGCCGCCCCGGCGTGGCGCCGCAGGTGCTGCTGCGCGGGCCCACCTCCATCAACGCCGCCGGCCGCAGCCAGGAGCCGCTGTACATCGTGGACGGCGTGGTGCTCAGCGGGAGCATCGCCGACCTCAATCCGGCGGACATCGAGAGCGTGGAAGTGGTGAAGGGCGCGGCGGCCGCCACGCTGTACGGCTCGCGCGCCGCCTCGGGCGTCATCAGCATCAGCACCAAGCGGGGCAAGGAAGGCGGCGTGCGCTTCAACGCGCGCTCCGAGTACGGCCTCAACGACGTGGAGCGCGACTTCGGCATCGCGCGCAACCACGCGTACCTCATGGACGAGACGGGGACGCGCTTCTGCGCGATCGACCCGTACGGCTCCAGCAACGTCTGCTCGCGCACGCTGGACTACCGCTCGGAGCAGGCCCGCATCAACAACGCGCCGGGCGACTTCGCGCTGAACCCCGCCGGCCTGCCGGTGGACCCGGGCTCGTCCATCGCGGGCGACGTGCTGCGCCGCGCCTTCGTCTCCAGCCGCTACCCCGGCACCACGTACAACGCCGTGGCGCAGCTGGTGGACCCGAAGCCGCTCATGCTGAACGACTTCTCCATGTCCGGCCGCTCCGGCTCCACCTCTTTCTTCGCGAGCGCGGGCCACACCAAGCAGGGCGGCGCCATCATGGGGCTGCAGGGCTACGAGCGCGCCAACGCGCGCGTGAACCTGGGGCACCAGATCAACAACCAGTGGTCGGTGGACCTCAACACGTACGTCAGCCGCAGCACGCAGGACGGCTTCAACGCCGAGGAAGGGAACGGTCCGTTCTTCCGCCTCACGCGCGTGCCGGCCTCCAACGACATCACGCAGCGCGACACGCTGGGCCGCCTCTTCATTCGCCCCAACCTGGGCAGCGGCGGCACCCAGAACGAGAACCCGCTCTACTTCCTGGAGAACAGCGAGCGGATGGACGTGCGCTGGCGCTACCTGCTGGGCGCCACCATCAAGTACGCGCCGGTGGAGTGGCTGGAGAGCGACGCCAACTTCAGCGTCGACCGGCTGAACACCACCTACGAGCAGTTCGCCAACAAGGGCTTCCGCACCCCGACGTTCAACGAGCTGACGAACAACGGCCTGGTGTTCAACGGCGTGCGCAACGACCAGTCGATGAACGGCAGCGCCGGCGTCACGCTGCGCCCGGACATCTGGTCGAAGCTCAACACCCGCATCACGGGCCGCTGGCTGTACGAGCAGCAGGACTTCGACAACCGCAACATCACGGGCCGCTACCTGCGCGTGGGCGACGTGCGCTCGGGCGCCAACGCCACGCAGCAGCTGGCCATCGTCTCGGCCGAGAACAGCACGCGCCAGATGAGCTTCTCGGGCGGCGCGTTCCTGGACTTCCTGGACCGCTACACCTTCGACTTCGCCGTGCGGCGCGACGGCAGCTCGCGCTTCGGCGAGGACAACCGCTGGCAGACGTACGGGCGCGCCTCCGCGGCGTGGCTGATGGCCCGCGAGAGCTGGTTCCCGTCGGACGTCCTCAGCGCCTTCACGCTGCGCGGCTCGTACGGCACGGCCGGCAACGTGCCCCCGTTCGCGGCGCAGTACGAGACGTTCTCCATCGGCGCGGGCGGCGCGCTGCTCCCGGCCACGCTGGGCAACTCGCAGCTCCGCCCCGAGGTGGTGACCGAGCGCGAGGTGGGGCTCGACGTGGAGCTGCTGAACCGCTTCGGCCTCACGCTGGGCTACGCCAACTCGCTGTCCAAGAACCAGATCCTTCCGGTTCCCGTGTTCGCGGCCAGCGGCTTCCCCACGCAGTGGCAGAACGCGGGCGAGCTGCGCAACAAGACGTTCGAGGCTTCGCTCTCGCTCCCCATCGTGCAGGGGCGTGAGCTCACCTGGACGAGCCGCGTGAACTACACGCGCAACCGGGCCGTCGTGGAGAAGCTGTACGTGCCGCCCTTCAACATCGGCACGGACCAGCAGAACACGGGCACCATCATGCGCATCGAGGAAGGGGTGCGGTACGGCACCTTCTACGGGCGCGAGTTCATGACCCGCTGCGACCAGCTTCCGGAGTCGTTCCAGAACCAGTGCGGCTCCTCCACCAGCGCCTTCCAGAAGAACAGCGAAGGGTACCTGGTGTGGGTGGGCGCGGGCAACAACCCGGGGATGGGCATCACCAACAACCTGTGGAACGCGGTGCTCCCCGCCGGCCAGGCCCCGTACGGCGTGCAGACGTCGTGGGGGATGCCGATGGTGATCCGCGACGCCACCAACTCGCCCGCGCAGCGGCCGCTGGGCCACGCGCTGCCGGACTACCGCCTGGGCGTCGCCAACACCTTCGAGTTCCGCCGCCTGGCGGTGTACGGGCTGCTCGAGGGCGCCTTCGGGCAGAGCGCGTACAACCAGGGACGCCACTGGTCGTACCTGGACTTCCTCTCCAAGGACGTGGACCAGGCCGAAGCGGGCGTGGACGAGGCCAAGCCGATCGGCTACTACTACCGCGCGGGCGACACCGGCGGCATCGGCGGGTTCTACGACGTGCTGGCGGCCAACAGCCGCTTCGTGGAAGACGCCAGCTACGTGAAGCTGCGCGAGGTCTCGGCGTCGTACCGCCTGGGCCGCGTGTTCGGCAACCGTGGCACGTGGACGATCAGCGCCGTGGGCCGCAACCTGAAGACCTGGACGGACTACCGGGGCTTCGACCCCGAGGTGGGCCTGAACAGCACCGACAGCCAGTCCGGCAGCGGGCTCGTGAACGCGATCGACGCCTTCACCTTCCCGCAGCTGCGCTCCGTTTCGTTCGTCGTCAGCACCAACTTCTGATGCCAACTCCCATGCGGAAGGAAGGAGTACCGCACATGCGATTGATCCGGTACCTGATGGGAGCCACACTCGCCGTGGGCCTGGCGGGATGCAGCGACATCCTCGATGTGGACAACGAGAACAACCCCGACCGCGGCCGCGTGCTGGGCTCGCCCAGCGACGTGCAGAGCCTCGCGTCGGCGCAGTTCCAGTCGATCAACAACGCCACGCTGGGCGGCAACGCCCGCACCCACATCGGCATGCTGGCGATGGCGTTCGAGACGACGGCGCTGCTGGGCAACAACGGCCTCACGCGTGGCAACCTGCCGCGCGTGGGGATCGACAACGCCCGCGGCGCGCAGTACCAGGACGAGAACTTCCAGGACTTCTCGCGGCTCTCGTCCGTCGCCCGCAACTCGTCGGACATCCTGGCCCGCGTCAAGGGGTCCGGATTCGCCCTGACCGGGGCGACCGCCGCGGGCGACCTGAACCGCCTGAAGGCGTGGGCGCACTTCACCTACGGCGTGTCGCTGGGCGACCTGTCGCTGGTGTACGACTCGGCGGGGATCCCGCGGCCCAGCGACGGGCCGCAGGACGTGGCGCCGCTGGAGGGATACCCGGCGGTGAACGCGCACGCGCTGGCGCAGCTGGACTCGGCGCTGGTGTACGCGAACATGGCCGGCACCTCGCCGCTCCCGGCCGCCGGGTGGCTGAACGGGGTGTCTGGCGCGGAGGTGTCGATGTCGCGCTTCAGCCAGGTGATCCGCTCGTATCGGGCGCGCATGCGTGCCGGTGTGGCGCGGACCCCGGCCGAGCGCGCCGCCGTCGACTGGAACGCCGTGATCGCCGACGCGACCGCCGGCATCACGAGCGACCTGGTGGTGTCCATGAGCCCCTCCGCCGGGTGGGACTACCGGTGGCTGGCGGTGGACCTGCACTACCGCGACAGCAACTGGCACCAGATGCCGTACTACATCATCGGCATGGCGGACGTGAGCGGCGGCTACGACACGTGGATCTCCACGCCGCGCAACTCCCGCACGCCGTTCGTGATCGTGACGCCCGACCTGCGCTTCCCGCGCGGCACCACGCGCGCCGCGCAGGTGGCGGTGGGCCAGGGCGCCCCGGTGACGAACCCCACCACCGGCGACACCATCCGGCGCTACTTCCGGAACCGCGACCCCTCGCTGGACCAGGGGGCGAGCGGGTGGCAGGTGTCGTTCTACGACCACTACCGCTTCCGCGCCTTCGCGTCGGCCTCGCGCATCGGCAACTTCCCCGTCTTCACCCGGGCGGAGAACGACATGCTGGCGGCCGAGGGGTACATCCGGCGCGGCAACATTCCGGCGGCGGCCGCGCTCATCGACCGCACCCGCACCACCAGCGGGCTGCCGGCCCTCACGGGCCTGGTGACCACGGCTACCCAGCCGGTGCCGGGCGGGGCCAACTGCGTGCCGCGCGTGCCGGTGGGCCCCACCTTCACCACCACCGCCTGCGGCAACATCATGGAGGCGATGAAGTGGGAGAAGCGGATGGAGATCGCGTACACTACGTACGGCGCGTGGTACTTCGATTCGCGCGGGTGGGGTGACCTTCCCGAGGGCACGGCCATCCACTGGCCGACGCCCACCCAGGAGCTGGACGCGCGCCGCCTGCCGATCTACAACATCGGCGGCGTGGGACAGCCGGGCGGGGCGGGGCCGAGCACGTACGGCTTCGGCTCGGGAGACAGGTAGGCCGCCGTGCCCGGAAGGCGATTGGAAGGGGTCCGCGCGCGGGGAGCTTCCCCGCGCGCGGCCACGGCCCGCCGGAGCCGCGCGGGCGCCGCGCTCGCGCTGCTGCTGGTTCCGCAGCTCGCCGGCTGCTTCCAGCACGTGGGCGTCCCGGCAACGGGGCGGCCCACGGGCGCCGAGGTGGCGGTCAGCATCACCGACCGCGGCCGCGAGGTGATGACGCCGCTGGTGGGCGCCAACGTGCGGCGCATCAACGGCCGCGTGGTGTCCAGCACGGACACGGCGCTCGTGCTGGCGGTGACCTCGGTGGACCACCTGCGGGGAGAGCCCGACCGGTGGGGTGGCGAGAACGTCGCCGTGCCGCGCGACTTCATCTCCACGGTGGGCGAGCGGCGCCTTTCACGGGGCCGCACCGCCATCGTACTGGGGGTGGTGGCCGTGGGGGTGGCGGTGGCGTCGCGCATCGCCATCGAGGGCTTCGGCACCGGCAACGGCGGTGGCGAGCGTCCTCCGCCCGAAGGGCCTCCCGACCAGTGACGCGCCTTCAGCAGTTTCGCGAATCAACCACTCACCATCCGCATTCATCGGATCTTATGAGATTCGGAAAGCTTGTGCTTTGCGCAGGAACCCTGCTGGGGCTTGCCGCCTGCAGCGACGACAGCGGCGTGACCAACGGCGGTCCTCCGCCGCCGGCGGCCCTCGTCCGCTTCGTCAACACGGTGACCGACACCGGCACCGTGGACCTTCGCTTCGTGGACAAGGTGGAAAGCCTTCCCACGATGCAGGGTGTCGCCTTCCGCGCGGCGAGCGGCCTGTACCAGCGCGTGGAGCCGGGCGCCCGCAACGCCCGCGTCTTCCCCACCTCAACCAACGTCGACCTCACGCAAATCCGCCTGGTGGACACCACGGTGACCTTCGTGGCGGACAACCGGTACACGCTGGTGTACGCGGGCCGCGCGAGCGGGAACCAGGACCGCCTGGCGGTGATCGCCGACGACATGGTCCTTCCCACGCCTCCGGCCAACAACATCGCGTTCCAGGTGCTGCACGCCGCCACGGGTGTGGCCAACGTGGACGTGTACATCACGCCGGCCGGCGCGACGAACAACGCCAACCCGATCGCCAACGCCGTCGCGGTGGTGCGCAACCTCGGGTTCCTGGGGAAGAGCGCCTACGTGAACGTGCCGGTGCGCCCCACCACGGGCGAGAACCTGTACCAGTTCACGGTGACGGCCGCGGGCTCCACCACGCCGCTCTTCACGGCGCGGCCGAACCAGCCGGGCGCGCTGCCCCCCGCGGGCGCCACGTACGGCCCGCAGCCGGGCGTGCAGATCACGGGCTCGGTGATGACCGCCGTGCTCACGAGCGGCTCGGTGGCGGGCACCCGCCAGTCCACCGCCGCCACGCAGACGCCCAACGTGGTGCTGCTGATCGACAAGGTGCTGAATCCGTAACGGACCGGCGCCTGCCAGTGTGAAAACCCCCTCTCCGCACGGCGCGGAGAGGGGTTTTTTTCTCACGCAGAGGCGCAGAGACGCAGGAGAGAACCGCAACTGCAGGGCTCACACAGAGACACAGAGGCCACAGAGAGAACCGCAAAAGGTTTTCTCTGTGGCTTTCAGTTCCTTCTGTGGTCTCTGTGTGAGGCTTTTCTGTTGTTCTCTTCCTGCGTCTCTGCGCCTCTGCGTGAGACAAGCCGGTTGCAGCCGGGTTAGCGGATGCGTACCACGGAGAGTACCGTCTGGCGCTCGCTGGAGAGGTCCAGGAGGTACTGCGCGTCGCCCAGCGGGTCCGTGCCGTCGATGAAGAGCGGCCAGCTGGTGCCGGTGCGCAGCTGGTAAGCGGTGCCAGCGGACCGGCCGGGCCGGACGATGGGCCAGGCGGCGGTGAACAAGGCCATGACGCTGCCCATCGCCGGGTGGTCGTACTGCAGGTACCGGGTGTGCGCCGGAAGGTCGGGAGCGATGCGGAGCGCGGAGGGCACGGGGTCGCCGGCGTTGCACCAGCCGCACGACTGCTTGCGCAGGAACTCCAGGTAGCGCGCCACCTCGGCGCGCGCGATGACCTCGGTCAGCGACTGCCCCGGCAGGTGGCGCTGGATGGCCTGCTCCGCCGCCACGCGCGAGTGCGCGGAAAGCGCCAGGTCGCGCGCGGCGCGCAGCCCGTCGCCGCCACGTGCCTCCACCTGGTCGGCGATGTACGCGAAGACGAAGGACGAGTACTCGTACCCGCCGAAGATGCTGCCGGATGCGACCATCATCGAGGGAACCTGGCCCCGGAGGCCGGCCGGCCCCAAAGCCGCGCGCCCGGTGCGCGAGGGGGTCTCGGATCCCAGCACGCGAGCGGCGTACGCCAGCTGCGAGCCGAAGTCCGCGAAACCCTCCACCACCCACGGCCCCACCTGCGTGTCCCGGTCGCTCCACTGCTGGAAGTGCCGTACGTGGGTGAACTCGTGCGCGAACAGGAGCTCGCCCATGAGGAGCGGAGTCTGGGAAAGGTTGGGCTGCCCGTCGAATGAGCCGCTCCAGTAGTTGATCGTCGTCAGGTCACCGTACGCATATCCCCACACGCCCGCCTGCAGCGGCATGTTCACCGCCAGCTCGCGCCCGCCGCCGTCGCGTCCCGCCACCGTACCCGCGTAGGGGCCTCCGAACAGGCGGTCGAGCTGGCGCTTGGGCCGGCCGTACGCCGCGTCGATCTTTGCGTACTCCGCCTCCGGAATGCGGGCCGCCGCGCGTCCGTCGCCCCCGATCAGCCGCCCCCGCAGCACGTCCACGTGCTCGGCGATGATGAGGTTCTCTCCGGCGTGTGTGACCACCGCCCGGTCGCTCGCCGGACCGCCGTCGGTGGTGCGCACTCCCCGGTCCAGGCGGCTGAAGATGCCGCTGACCAGGGTGTCGCCCGCCTGGATGGAAGCCGTGGCGCCGGAGACGTTCAAGCGGGCCCCCCGCCCCCCGCGGCGCGCGCCGGGCCTGAACTCGCGAACCGCGCGCTCGCGGGTGGGGCGGCCTTCCCGGAGCGTGGCCCCGCCCACCCGCCACGTGTGCCCGGGCTCCGCGCGCTGCGCCGCCTGGCCCCGGGAAGCGACCGCCAGCGAGGCGGCGCGCAGGTCGGGCGTGTAGATGCGGAACACGGGATACTCGGCGGGCCTCGCCTCTCCGGCGCCGTAGAAGAGGGCCTGCCCCTCGAAGTCGAACGCCTCGAGCGCGCCGTTCGGCGGGCGCCCGGTGGAATAGGGAAGGAGGAAGGTGAGCACGAGGTACTGCCGCCCGCGGTCCCGCTCGGCGCGGAAGTCCAGGCAGCCGGGAGCCCCCGGATCGGAGCCGCGGAAGGTGCGGATCTCGCCGGGCGCCAGATCCAGCGACAGCGCGTTCGCCGTCGAGCACGCCAGGGCCGCCGGGGCCGCCACCTCCACCCGCACGGGAACGCTCACACCGTTCGTCAGGATCGTCAGAACGCCCGACCCCGCCCGCCGGCCGGTCACCACCACCGGCGTTCGCTCCGGCCCGGGCCTGCCCACCGTGGCCGTGAAGAGGGTGGTGTCTTCCACGGACACGCGGAACTCGCGCGGCCTGAGCCTGCCTTCCGCATCCCAGGCAGACGCGAAAACGGTGTTCGTGCCGCCGGGCATGGACCGGATGGCGTGCATCTGCTGGGACACCGCGTTGTTGCTGGACACGAATGCCGGGTACGGCGTCAGGTTCACTTGCAGCAGCGACACGTCCCGCTCGAACACGCGCGCCTCCAGCGTATCGGCCCTTCCGCCGGACGACGCGACCAGGCGCACCGGGACGGGTGAGGGCGCCGCCCGGAAGGCAGGGCGAAAGAGGCGTGGCCCACATTCCCTCACCCAGGTGCTGTCGGGGCAGCTCCACGCCACCGCATCGTTCAGCGGCTCTCCCCGCACGCCGCGCAGCTCCG
>DASVVI010000411.1:0-2757 GCA_036386635.1 Longimicrobium sp. | reverse complement strand
CAAGTGCAAGCCGAATAAGATCCTCTTGCAGATCGGTGACCTCACAGGACTCCGCTATGTTAATCGCAGCGCGGCGGACGACAAATTCGTTTTCTGGGTCGGCGATGTACGGCCGGAGTTGGCTGCACAGTTGAGGATGCGCGAGCTTCCTGTACAGCGGCCGTAACCCCCAATCGGTGTCGCCGATTTGCCCGTTCGCGTAACCTTCGAGTAGCGCCTGTGTGAGTGCGGAGCGTTGCGCTGAATCGGCCGTTGCGACATCACCCCGCAGCAGGGCGTCAGGATCGAGTCGTGTAAACGCGCTGAACGCATCCGGCAGCATGCTCGCGATCCAGGCGGCGGTCTCGTGGAGTTGCGGTACCAAGCGGCGCTGTGGGTCGTGCGGGTTGGTGAGGAGGCTAAGGATCTGGTCTAGGTCGAGGCCACTCTCGGTCGCCCAGCGGGCAGCGAGAAACTCCGCGTACGTCTGGTGCGCCCATCCCCTCCGGTTCGGACCACGCGATGAGAACAGCCCGGTGCCGAGCGTCTCCTGAATTGCGCTGTCGCGTGCAGGCGAGTCCGTGGACCCCACCTTGATCTCCTGGAGATTCAGGTCTTCGTGCGGGACGGGACCAGCATCAGGGCCGGTCCACACTGCATAGCAGTTCCCGAACACGGTCGCGGCTGCAATCCGAGCCGCGACCTTGAGGCGCTCACTGACATCGGCCGTTCCGCGATAGCCCGCTTCGAGCCGGGCGTCATTGTTCTCGGCTGCTAAAAACTGGCAACCGCGCAGGTACAGGTCGACGCGACGGGCTGGGAGCCGACCACCCTCACGCTTTTCCCGGATCAGAAAGTTGAGCGTGATGGGACGGTTTGCGAGCGCCTCGGCCGCGCGCTCGGCTACCTCAGCTAGGAAATCGTCTGGGTTTAGCCCATTCGCGACCGCCGCGGCAGCCGCGTCTACGCGCCGGAGCGGCGTCAAAACGTAGACGCCAAAGTGCTCCTCACCCCAACTTCTGATTAAGGCGCGCTCAAGCGTCTGGGGCCAGTCACCCGTTCGGCAGGCTACGCGAAGGCGGAGTCGGTCTCTAGGCAGCGATTCCATCACTTCTGGAAGCATAGCTGCGAGAGTGTCGACGCGGAGCAGGCACTCATCCAAGCTGTCTAGAAACAGGTCCAGCACGGCGTCGCTTTCGACCCAGGCCTGGATGTCCGCTGCTGTAGTCAAACGATTGAAGAGACGATCCTCGCTCCCGTATGCGCGGAGATCAACAAAAAGTGGAGGCGAGTAACCGGCAGACCGGGCCACCTGCCGGGCGCGCGCATGCTCACGCGCGACTGCCGTCGACTTGCCCATCCCCGGCTCGCCAAGCAGCACTAGGCACGGAGCCGCCGCCAGCTCATGGAACGGGACTACGTGTGGATGGTACCCTCTCCCCCATTCACTGGTTGGGTCAACAAGATACCCTCCGTCTTCAAGACTGAAGGCGGATTCACGCGGGCACCAGAACCGCTCCCACTCGTAGTGCAACTTTGACATCCAGGCCTGAGGAGTTCAGGGGTCATACGAAGGTGTCACCCCTTGCCTGCTGCTCACATCGAAGGGCGAAGAGGCGTACTTCTCACACCCTGCGCATCTTCTCACCGGATCTTCCAACTGGGCTTCCTGGAACTTACTCCCCGATTAGGAACGATGTAACCTGTGCAGTTCCCGGGCAGGTACTCGCTAGGAAGGCATTCTCCCAAAGGCAGTGTCGGCGGAAATCGTTGCCGTGCAAGAATCTTCGCTTATAGCGGCGCCGACTGCCGTTCGTACGTCCAGGTGAATGGATCAATAGCGGGATCGGTGGCAGCATAAAAGGTAGCGTTCGGTACCGAGCGGCCGAAACCGGCGGAGACTGCCAAGCAACGAATGAGCGCGCGGAGCCACCACAACGATTTTGGGGGGCGTTCGCCATGCGACCGCCCCCCGACCCCATCCATGTACGCCGTCCGAGTGAGGCAGGGCGGCAGCCTCTGCTACCGAGCCACGCCTGTGGGCCTGGACGCGATGGCCCTACCGCTCACATTGAGACGAATGCGTGGGCTGGCGCTGCGAACCGGACAGAACGTACACTGCCGGAGCGCGCGAGTGTTGGCCGAAAGCGAACCGGTGTGAGCCTGTCGGCTAGGCGAATGCGAGCAGCGAGCAACTTTTGGCAGCCGGCGGAGCGCGCAATATACTCGCCCGGTACAACGGGCCAAATAGATGGACCCCCATTCCTCCCGCGCCTCTTCTTATGCCGCGCCCCAAGCGACCGCAGCCGAAGAACGGCCCAACCTTCCCCCCGCCTCCAAGCTGGCCGCGCGACGAAACAGCCCTCCTGGTGGAGACGGACGCACCGTTGGCACTCCTGCTGTGGCAACGCGCGCGAGACGTGCGCCTGTGGGCACTCGCGGGAGAAGGAAGCCGCGCCGGGCTCTTCGCACGTCAGGAGCCGGAAGGTCTCGAATGCCGCTCGGAAGCCCTAACGATACCGATGCGCGCCCTGGCGGCGCTGGTGCAATACCCTGAACACGTGAGCGGCCCCGGCACTTCAGCCGCGTGCCTTGCGATCAGCGAGTGGGCCGAAGGGGAGCTGATGCCGGAAACGGCGCTGCACTTCGCGGAAGCCGCGGCGCTGGCCGATCCCACCAGCGCCCGCGCCGCCGCGCTGGCCGGGACCGCGTGCACGGCCCAAGCTGCCGACCAGCGGGCCGAACTGTGGCTGACCAGGGCCGTCCGAACCGCCAGAC
>DASVVI010000410.1:0-4173 GCA_036386635.1 Longimicrobium sp. | reverse complement strand
CATTCTTTGCTGTTCTTCCTCTGTGTCTCTGTGTCTCTGTGTGATCCATCTTTTCGTTCTCTCTGCGCCTCCGCGTCTCCGCGTGAGATTGCAGTTCTTCATCCCGGCACGAGATTTCCTCGTGTGGGGCCGGTTCGTCGTTGAGACTCCCGAATCAGTGGACCGGATGAGCATCCCTTCGCCGTACGCGCCCGCGGAGATCCCGCGCGCCGAGTTCCTGGACCGCGTCGTGGAAGAGGTGCACCGCCGCGTCGTGGGCCAGCAGTACATGATCGAGCGGCTCCTGATCGGACTGCTCACGGGCGGGCACGTCCTCTTCGAAGGGCTCCCCGGCCTCGCCAAGACGCTCGCGGTACGGACGCTGGCGGAGACGATCCACGCCTCCTTTCAGCGCATCCAGTTCACCCCCGACCTCCTTCCCGCCGACGTGGTGGGGACGACGATCTACAACAACCGCACAGGCGAGTTCGTGCCGCACCGCGGGCCGATCTTCGCCAACATCGTGCTGGCCGACGAGGTGAACCGCGCCCCCGCCAAGGTGCAGGCCGCGCTGCTGGAGGCGATGCAGGAGCGCCAGGTGACCATCGGCGGCGAGACGCACCCGCTGCCGCAGCCCTTCCTGGTGCTCGCCACGCAGAACCCCATCGAGCAGACCGGCACCTACCCGCTCCCCGAGGCGCAGGTCGACCGCTTCATGCTCAAGGTGCGCGTGGGCTACCCCACCCGCGACGAGGAGCGCGAGATCCTGCGCCGCGGCGCCGGCGTGGGCGAGGAGCCGGTGCGGCGCGTGGCCGGACCGGAGGAGATCTTGGCCGCGCGGCGGGTGGTGGGGGGGCTCTACCTCGACGAAAAGATTGCCGACTACATCCTGGACCTGGTGGGTGCCACCCGCGACCCGCGCAGCCACGGCGCCGCGGAGCTTCAGCCGCTGATCGAGTTCGGCGCATCGCCGCGCGCGACGCTGGCGCTGGCCGCCTGCGCGCGCGCCCATGCCTACCTGCGCGGCCGCAACTTCGTGGTGCCGGACGACGTGAAGGCGATCGGTCCCGACGTGCTGCGCCACCGCGTGGTGCTGACCTATGAGGCCGAGGCGGAGGAGGTGACTTCGGAGGACGTGGTGAAACGCATCTTCGAAGTGGTGCGCGTGCCCTGATGGGGCTGCTGGACCTCTTCCGGCGGCGCCCCGCTCCGCCCGCCCTTCCGCCCCCCGCTCCGCTCCAGGAGATCCTCCGCCAGGTGCGGCGGGTGGAGCTGCGCACGCGCGGGCTGGTGACGTCGAGGTTCAGCGGCGAGTACCACTCCGTGTTCAAGGGGCAGGGCATCGAGTTCGTGGAGGTCCGCGAGTACCTCCCCGGCGACGACGTGCGCACCATCGACTGGAACGTCTCCGCGCGCACGGGCGGCGTCTTCGTCAAGAAATACGTGGAGGAGCGCGAGCTGACTGTGCTCCTGGCCGTCGACCTTTCCGGATCGCAGCGGTGGGGGACGCGGGCGCGCTTCAAGAGCGAGATGGTGGTGGAGGCCGCCGCCACGCTGGCGATGTCCGCTGTGCGCAACAACGACCGCGTGGGGCTCCTCGTCTTCACCGACCGCGTGGAGCTCTTCGTGCCGCCGCGGAAAGGCCGGCGCCACGTGATGCGCATCCTCCGCGACCTGATCGCGTTCCGTCCGGCGGGCCGCGGGACGGACCTGGCGGCCTCCATCGCCTACGCGACGCGGCTGCTGCGCTCGCGCTCCATCGTCTTCGTGGTCTCGGACTTCGTCGTTGGCCCCGCGCTGGCCGACGTGGATCGCGCCTTCACCGCCGCGTCCGCGCGCCACGACGTCATCCCCGTCGTCCTGACCGATCCCGCCGACGACGAGCTTCCCGATGCCGGCCTCCTGCGCGTGCGCGATCCGGAGACGGGCGCGGAGGTGATCGTGGACACCAGCTCCGACGAGATCCGCCAGCGCTACCGCGACGCCGTCGGCGACGAGCGCATGGCGATGCGGCGCATCTTCCGGCGGCTGGGGATGGAGGAAATCGCGCTGGCGACGAACGAGCCTACCTCAAACGCGGTGCTCTCCTTCTTCCGGCGCCGCGAGCGGAGGCTGCGGCAGTGATGCGGTGGATGCCGCTCGTGCTGTGCGCGCTCGCCACGCCCGCCGCCGCGCAGGCGAAGCGCGTGCTGACGGTTGGCGACCGCATCGTTTCGGTCGTGGAGATCGCGATTCCGGCGGGCTCGCGGCTGGAAGTGCGCTTCCCCAACGCCGACTCCTCGCGCGTGCAGGCGATCGGGCGGCTGAAGATCGAGCCTGGCGCGCGCGTCACGGCCACACTGGTGGCATGGACCCCCGGCCCCGCGACGGGCGTGACGGCGCGCGGACGCATCGTGGCGGCCGACGGCTCGGTTCGCACGGTCCCGCTCCGTTTCGGCGTGCCGGCCGTGCAGTCCGTCCTCCCGAAAGACACGGCGGGGCTCCAGCCGAAGGGGCCCAAGGACGTGATCGGGCCCGACCGGCGCATCGACTGGCGGGTGGCGGCGGCGGGCGCGGCGCTGGTGGCGTGGCTCCTCGTGCTCCTCTACTGGTTGCGCCGCCGCAGGCTCCGGCCGCGCCCCGAGCCCATCGTCGCGCCGACGGATGCGCGCGAGCAGGCGCTGGAGGCGCTGGAGGCGGCACGGCTGTCGGGGCTGGCGGAGCGCGGCGATGGGCGCGCCTTCTACACGCTCGTCGCCGATGCGCTGCGCGGCTTCGCGCACGCGGTGCGCCCGCGCTGGAGCCCGGACCTGACCACGACTGAGCTGGAGCGCCGCATGGAGCGCGACGGCGTCCCCGCGCGCGACCTGGGGCCGCTGCGAAGCGTGCTGCACACGGCCGACCTGGCGAAGTTCGCGCGCTTCCCCGTCCCCGCGGACACGGCGCTGCGCGACTGGGAGGAGGCGCGCAGGTGGGTGGAGTCGTTCGGGCGCGATGCGCGCGCGCCCCGCGAGGAGGAGGCGCGCCGGTGAGCTTCGGCTTCGAGCACCCGTGGGCCTTCGCGCTCCTTCTTCTCCTCCCGCTCTGGGGATGGTGGGCGGCGAAGAAGCGCGTGCGCCCCGCCGTCACATTCGCGCGCACGGGCCTCCTGGCGAGCATCGCGCCGCGCAGCGCCCGCGTCTGGTCGTGGCTGCCGGCGGCGATGCGGGCGGTCGCGTTCGTCCTGCTCGTCGTCGCGCTCGCCGGCCCGCGCTCCGGACGCCAGATCGTGGAGAGCGAGTCGGAGGGGATCGGGATCGTGGTGGCGATGGACGTTTCGTCGTCGATGCTGGCGGAGGACTTCCGCCCCGTGAACCGGCTGGGCGCGGCCAAGCGGACGCTGGCGAGCTTCGTCCGCGACCGCGAGAGCGACCGCATCGGGCTGGTGACCTTCGCGGGCGAGGCGCTCACGATGGTGCCGCTGACCACCGACCACTCCATGCTCCTCACGGTGCTGGAAAGCATGCAGGTGGGGCAGCTCGAGGACGGCACCGCGATCGGGCTGGGGCTGGCGGCGGCGGCCAACCGCCTGCGCCGCATCGACGGGTCGCGCGTGGTGATCCTGCTGAGCGACGGCGAGAACAACCGCGGCAACGTGAACCCGCGCGACGCTGCCCGCGCCGCGGCCGCGTACGGCATCCGCGTCTTCACCATCGGCGTGGGCTCCAAGACGCGCGCCCGCATCCCCATCGCGCGGACGCCGGCGGGGCTGCGCTACGGATTCCTCCCGGTGAGCATCGACGAGCCGCTCCTGCGCGACATCGCGAGCCTCACCGGCGGCCGCTACTTCCGCGCGACGGACGCGCGCGGGCTGCGCCGCATCTACGAGGTCATCGACCAGCTCGTGAGGAGCCCCGTCCGCATCCGCCGCACGGTGGAGTACCGCGAGCTGTACCTCCCCTTCCTGCTGGCGGGCGCGGCGCTCTTCCTGTTGGAAGTCCTCTTCCGCGCGACCCGCTGGGGGAGGCTGCCGTGATCCCCGGCCTCACGCTGGCGCATCCGGCGCTGCGGCACCTGATCGCGCTCTTCCCCGTGGTCGCGCTGATCGCGCTGCTCCTCTGGGTGCGCCGCCGCCGCGACGCCGCCGCATCGCTGGGCGACCCCGCGCTGGTGCGCCGCCTGGCCCCCGCGCTTGAGCGGCTTCCGAGGCGGCGGGTGGCGCTTCTGGTGCTCGCG
>DASVVI010000409.1:0-21863 GCA_036386635.1 Longimicrobium sp. | reverse complement strand
ACGAAGCACGCACGCGCCTGGCCGAGTCGGTGCGCGCCTTCACCCGCGCCGGCGATCGGCTGCGCATGGTGCAGTGCCACTTCATGCTGGGGGAGATCGCGTACGAGGCGGAGGACCCCATCCGCGCCGGGTCGCACTACCGCGACGGGCTGTCGGTGGCCCGCGAGGCCGGCGCCGCCGAGCTGGTGGAACTGCTCAGCCTGCGCTTCGAGCACCGCTGAGACGCGGCGCTCGGCGCCGGGCCGCCAGGCGGGCGTACACGTAGCCGTTCACCGCCAGCACGATCGCGCCCAGCACTATCTGCGTGCCGCGCGTAAGTCCCTGCGGGTACAGGATGTGGAGGATGTAGCGGTCCACGAAGCCGACCCGGTACGCATCGCCCCCGCCCAGTAGCCGCAGGCGGTTCTCCAGGTAGGTCAGCGGGCAGATCCATCCGCCGAACTCGATGGCGGCACCCCACGCGGCGGCCGGGACGTGCGCCCACGCCAGCTTCGGCCTGCGCAGCACGAGCAGCCCGCCCAGCGCCACGAAGAGCACGAAGGCGAGGTGCCCCAGGACGACGGCATCGGCGAGGGCGCGGTAGATTGCGGGAGAGATCATCGCATCGGCGGGCAGAGGGTTCCGCACGGTGTACACCGCTGCCCGCGATCCGAGCCGGTCCGGCTCACGCTCGCGTCGTCCTCAGCCCGTCCGCCCCCGCGTTCCGCCCTCCGATCGCGTGGTCCACGCTGTAGCGCCCGCCACCGCGCGCCGAGAAGTACAGGAAGATGAAGCAGAAGAGGACCGCCGGCTCGCCGCCGTTGAGGAGGGGGACGGCACCGCGCGGGAAGTGGGCCTGGAAGTACGCAACCGCCATCTGGCCGGCCAGGATGAAGGCCACCGGGCGCGTGAACAGCCCCAGCACGATCAGCAGCCCGCCGAACACCTCCAGCACCCCCGCCACACCCATCTGCGAGAACAGCTCGACCGTGCCCGGCGGCGCATCGGGCGGCTTGAGCCAGCCGAACAGCTTCTGAACGCCGTGCTGCATGAACATCAGCCCCGCCACGACGCGCAGCAGCGCGAGCGTCTCTTCCTCGAAGCGGTGCATGAAAAAGGGCCGCATGGGGGACCTCCCGTTCGTGTGGATCGCCGGAAGTCCGTCCCTCGCCGCAACCCGCGCGCCAGCTACACGTCGAACGCAAAAGTCCGCCGCATGGCGAGCGCCGTGACGGCGTCCGGCGTGAGGCGGAAGAGTGCGTCGCGGAGGCGAACGGCGGCCGGGCGCTCCCACTGCGCCACCTGGCCATACTGAAGCGACTGCCGGACGATCCCGGCCACCCGCCGGAAGCGGCGCCGCTCGAAGTCGCGCAACGCGTCCGGGATCTCGGGGTTGTGTACGAGCGCGCAGGCGAGCACCGCGGCGTCCTCGATCGCCATGCACCCGCCCTGCCCCATGTTGGGTGTGGTGGGGTGCGCCGCATCGCCGAGAAGCGTCACCCGGCCACGGCTCCACCCGCGCACCGGCGGACGGTCGTAGCCGTCGTTCTTGAGGATGGCTTCCGCGGGCGTCGCATCGAGCAGCTGCGGGATCGGCGCGTGCCACCCTCGGAAGAGGCGGAGGAGCTTCGCCTTCGCGCCCTCGCCGCCATCGTCCGTCCCCTCCGGCTCGTTGGCCGTCGCCCACCACGCCACGCGTCCCTCGCCGATCGGCACGATCCCGAAGCGCAGCCCCGCGCCCAGCGACTCAGTCAGCTCGGCGGCGCCGGGGAAGGCGCCATCGGCCACGCCCCGCCAGACGGGATAGCCGCGGTACACCGGCTCGCCGTCATCGAGCAGCCTGCGGCGCACGACCGAGCGCAGGCCGTCCGCACCGATCAGCGCCGCGCCCTCCACATCGCCCAGCCCGGTGAAGCGCACCCGCACGTGGTCGCCAGCGTCGGTGAAGTCCTCCGCCATGGCGCCGGTGGTCACCGCCCAAGGCGGGAGCGCATCTGCGAGGGCGGAGTGGAGCGCGGCGCGGTGGATCAGCACGCTGGGCGCATCCTGCCCGCCGAACCTCATGCGCAGCAGCACGCGCCCGTTCCGCGAGCGGATGGCGCCGTGCTGGAAGACGAAGCCGCGCCGCACCACGTTGTTCAGCACGCCCCAGCGGCGGAGCTGCCGAGTAGCGTTGGGCCACAGGCTAATGCCGGCGCCCACCTCGCGCAGCTCGGGCGCCCTCTCGAACACCTGCGCCTCGAACCCCGCCCTCCGCAGCGCGATCGCCGCCGACAGCCCCCCGATCCCGCCGCCCGCGATGATGATGGGTCTCGTTTCGTCAGTCATGCCCACCAACCTAGCCCGTCACATGAAACGGCGGCGTAGGGAAAGCTCTGCAATCGTCTGTGGGGCAGCCGCTGAAACTGCAATCTCACGCAGAGACGCGGAGGCGCGGAGGAGTTCTCTCTCTGCGCCTCCGCGTCTCCGCGTGAGCCCTGCTGTTGCGGTGCTTTATGACCGCGAGCGCGTTCAGCGGCCGGAGCTGAGGCGGTTGTGGCGGATGTCGCTGCGGCCCGCGGCCACCCCGGTCCCCACGCTCACCCCGAAGGCGAGCGCCGTGCCGAAGCCCACGATCGGGACGATGGCCGTCACCAGCATCCCCACGATCAGCGCCGCGACCCCCGCGACCACGGGGACGCCGCTGCCATGGACCTTGTCCACGAAGCGCAGGCGGTTGCGGACGAAGCGGCGGGACTGCGTGTATCCGAAGATGGCGGCCGCGGATGCGGCGACCAGCGCGATGAGTCCGAACATGGAAGTTCTCCGGTTTGCGGGGCGTGCGGGTGTGTTCCCGGAAATGGGGTACGCACCACTCGCGCCGCGGGTTTCACCGTTGCCCCGCCACGGGGTCCGGTGCCATTTTCCGAACGATGCAGCGCCTCGTACGACCCCCGCTCACTCGACCCGCCATGACTACGCAACGCAGCCGGTCCCTCGCCGTCGCCCTGGCGCTGCTGTCGGCAGCGTGCGGCGGCGAAGCGGGCGGGAAGAAGAACGAGCCGCAAGCCCTCGGCCAGCCCGCCGGGCTCCCGTCGCCCGCGCCGGAGGGGAGCACCGCACCCAACCTGGTCACCGATGCCGAGGGGCGCGTCTACCTCTCGTGGACGGAGCCGCGGCCGGACTCGGCGCACGCGCTGCGCTTCGCCGTGCTGGAGAACGGGCGCTGGTCCGCGCCGCGCACCGTGGCCGAGGGGCGCGGGTGGTTCGTCAACTGGGCGGACTTCCCCTCGCTCCTTCCGCTGAGCGGCGGTGCGATGGCCGCGCACTGGCTGCAGCGAAGCAGCGGGGAGAAGTACGCCTACGAGGTGCGCGTGGCCCGCTCCGCCGATGGCGGCCAGAGCTGGGACCCCTCCGTCGTTCCGCACCGCGACGGGACGCCCACGGAGCACGGCTTCGTCTCGATGTGGGCCGCGCCGGGCGACTCGGTGGGCGTGGCGTGGCTGGACGGCCGCAAGTACGCCGGCCGCGAGGAGGGTGACCCCGCCGCCGAGACGACGATCATGACCACGCGCATCGGCGCGGATGGCGGCGCCGCGCCCGAGAGCCCGCTGGACCAGCGCACCTGCGACTGCTGCCAGACCGCCATGGCCGTCACCAGCGACGGCCCGCTGGTGGCGTACCGCGACCGCACCGCCGACGAGATCCGCGACATCTACTTCACCCGCCTGGCAGGCGGCCGATGGACGGCGCCGCGCCCCGTGCACCCGGACGGCTGGAAGATCCCCGCCTGTCCGGTGAACGGCCCCGCGCTTTCCGCCGACGGTCGCCACGTCGCCATCGCCTGGTTCACCGCCGCCCGCGACACGCCGCGCGTGCACCTCGCCTTCTCCGAGGATGCGGGCGCCACCTGGAGCGCCCCCCTGCGCGTGGACGGCGGCACCCCCGCGGGCCACGCGGACGTCAAGCTCGTGGACGGCGGCGCACTGGTGAGCTGGATCGAGCGCTCCGCGGCAGGCCCCGCCGAGGTGCGCGTGCGGCGCGTGGCCCGCGACGGCGCGCTGGGCGAGCCGCGGACGATCGGCGGCGTGCCGGAGCGCTCCGTACCGCGCATGGCCGTCGGCGGCAACTCCGTCGTCTTCGCCTGGACGACGCCGGGTAAGCCGGGGCGTGTGCAGACGGCGCGCATGGAGCTGGGGCGGTGAGGGCCCTCACCCCCGCTCGTTCCTCGCTGCCCCCTCTCCCGATAACAGGAGAGGGCTGCGCCCTCACGTTATCGAGAGAGGGGGCGTGGGACGGTGACCGGATGCCCGCGTGCGACCCTCCCCCAGCGGTTTGGGGGAGGGGCAGCGAGGAACGAGCGGGGAGGGGGCCCGCGCGCCTGGCCTTCACCTTCGCCCTCGCCACGCTCCTCGCCCTCGCCGCCTGCGACGTGCCGCGCGGTGGGCCTCCGGCGGTGGGGAAGCCGGCGCCGGAGTTCGAGTCCGTGGCGCTGGAGGGGGGGAAGCCGGTGTCGCTCAAGGAGATGCGGGGGAAGCCGGTGCTGCTGAACGTGTGGGCGACCTGGTGCCATCCCTGCCGCGAGGAGATCCCCGCGCTCCAAAAGATCCACCAGGCGCGGCCCGGGCTGGCGGTGGTTGGCGTCAGCGTCGACGATCCGGGGCAGGAGGAGGAGATCCGCGCCTTCCTGCGCGGCTTCGGCGCGCGCTACGCCATCTGGCTGGACCCGGAGCAGCGCGTCTCCTCTACCTTCGCCACGGTCGGTGTGCCCACCACCTTTCTGATCGGCGCGGACGGCACCATCCTGTGGAAGCACGTCGGCCCCGTGCGCGCCGACGATCCCGCGCTCAACCGGGCGCTCGACAGGGAGCTCGGCGGCTGATGCGCATCATCGAAGACGCCGAGGGGCGAAGCTGGGACGTGATGGTAGGGCGCGGGTCGTGGGGGTCGCTAGTCCTCCTCTTCTCCCTGCGCGGCGCCAACGAGAACCGCACCGCCGACATTGCATCCGAGACCGTGCGCCAGGCCGAGCAGGAGCTCTCCGCCCTCTCCGACGACGAGGTGCGCGCGCGGCTCGCCGAGTCGAAACCCTGGGAGTAGCCGTCGCTACATCCCGGGCTCGTTTTCCGGGGGCGGGAACGCGATGAAGGCGACGGCGAGCACCAGCAGGCCGGGGAGCGACCACACCAGCGCGTTGCCGAGGAAGTACGAGACCACCGCCAGCATCCCGGCGCTCTCGCCCAGCGCCCAGCCGATGATGCTGAAGGTGCACCGCTTGGCGCGCGTGGAGAGCGTCTCCATCCTGCTGCGAAAGAAGAAGATCGGCACGAGCATGGCGACGGCGAACACCGCCGCGATGTACCCGATCTGGACCGGCGGGTCGGGCCGAGGCTCGCGCACCAGCGTGGTCACCACCGCGAACATCGCCACGCCCGTCGCCATGGCGGCGCGGATGATCTGCATGACGGTCGCGGGCGGGCCGTGGATGCTCCCGGATGAATCGAAATCGCCCATGGAAGTGCCGTGGCAGGAGGATTTTGCGCCGGTTGATGGCGCGGTCGGGGCAGGGGGTCCCCGTGGCTTCCCAGTATAATCGCCAACGTCGGCCCCGCGTAGCTTTCGATGGGCGCGGGATGGTCTGGCGGGGGGCGCGGGCGTAGCTTGGCGGTGCGGCGGCCGCTGTGGAGCCTGCCGCGAGACCCGAGCCACTCGAAGTCCGCATGATGCTCAAAAGGATCGCATCGCTGGCCGCCGCCGGATGGATGGCCGCCGTCCCCGCCGCGGCGCAGCAGCAGCCCGCCGCACCCGCGCGCCGCCCGACGCTGGTGGTGCTCATCACCGTCGACCAGCTCCGCCCCGACTACCTGGCGCGCTGGCCCGGGCAGCTCACCGGCGGGCTCGCGCGCCTGTACAACGGAGGCGCCGTCTTCACGCGCGCGTACCAGGATCACGCCATCACCGAGACGGCGCCGGGGCACGCGAGCACGCTCTCGGGGCGCTTTCCGCGCAGCACCGGGATCGTGCAGAACATTGCCGGCGTGGGCGATCCGCAGGCGCCGCTGCTGGCCGGGAGCACCATGGCGGGCGCGTCGCCTTTCCGCTTCCGCGGGAGCACGCTGACCGACTGGCTGCGCTTCAAGGACCCGCGCACGCGCGCCCTCTCCGTATCGCGCAAGGACCGCGGGGCGATCCTTCCGCTCGGCAGGGCGCAGCAGGACGTCTACTGGTGGGGCTACAACGGCGCGTTCACCACCAGCACTTACTACGCGGACACGCTTCCCACCTGGGTGCGGCGCTACAACGCGTCGAGGCCGGCGCGGCGCTTCGCGGGGAAGGCGTGGACGCCGCTCCTCTCGGCTTCATCGTACACGGAGCCGGACAGCGTTCGCGCGGAGAACGGCGGGCGCGAGTACACCTTTCCGCACGTCCTTTCCGCGGATCCGGACACGGCGGGGCGCACCATCGTCGAGTTTCCCTGGATGGATGAGCTCACAACGGAGTTCGCGCTAGCGGGGCTCCGCGAGCTGAAGCTGGGGCAGGGGCCGCAGACGGACGTCTTCGCGGTCTCGTTCTCGACTACCGACGCGGTGGGGCATCGCTACGGCCAGGACTCGCGCGAGATCCACGACCAGGTGGTGCGGCTGGACCGGATGCTGGGCGTGTTCCTCGACTCGCTGTACGCCGGCCGCGACCCCGCGAGCGTGGTGATCGCGCTGACGGCGGACCACGGCGTGGCGCCCATCCCCGAGGTGCGCCACCCCGCCGACGCCGCGCGCTACCACGCGAACCTCGGCGCCTTCACCCGCTGGCTGGGCGCCGAGGCGCGGCGGATGGGCGTGGACAGCGCCGCCTTCAACTTCGACGACGGGATGGTGGCGTACGACCCCGAGGCCTTCTTCCGCGCCGGCCGCGACCCGGCCGCGCTGCTCCCGGAGGCGATGACGCGCTTCGTGGCGTGGGCGCGTCGGCAGCCGGGGGTGATGCACGCCAGCCTCGTCAAGGACCTGCCGCGCGACTCGGCCACCAACCCGGTGACGCGCCGGTGGATGCACATGCTTCCGCCCGACCTTCCCGTGGCCGCCGTCGTCACGCTGCTGCCGGAGCACGTGTGGGGAATCGCGACGTACGCGCAGCACGGCACGCCGCACGACTACGACGCGCACGTGCCGGTGATCTTTTACGGCTCCGCGATCCGCCCCGGGAAGTACGCCCGCTTCGCACGCGTCGTGGACATCGCGCCGACGCTGGCGCGCATCGTGGGCGTGCGGCCGACGGAGGCGCTGGACGGGCGGGTGCTGGTGGAGGCGCTGAGGTAGGCGGACAGGCGGTGGACGGAACCGCGTGCGACGGTGCGGCGGCGGGCACGGGCAGCCACGTGGGGCTGCCCCTACGGGATTGGGGGCGGCGCGGCGGTTGCCCGGTGTCGCCGGCGGTTCAGCGCTTGCGCCCTGTCGGCGGGGCGGTCTAGCTTCGGCGGTGGCCGGCCGTTTCCGTTTCCCGTTCCCCGCTTCCCATGAAGCCCCAGCGCCACGCAGCCATCCTGGAGCTGGTCCGCGACCGCCGCGTCTCGTCGCAGGAAGTCCTTCGCGACTTCCTGGCGGAGCGCGGCTTCGAGGTGGCGCAGGCGACCCTGTCGCGCGACATCAGGGAGCTGGGGCTGGTCAAGGTGCCCGACGAGAACGGCGGCTCAACCTACACCCTCCCGCCCGGCGTCACCGACCCCACCCCGACCCTCGCCCGACTCCTCCCCTCGCTCTACCTGGGGTCGGACGGCGTCGGCAACCTCCTCGTGGTGAAGACGATGGTGGGCGGCGCGCAGCCGATCGCGGTGGGGATCGACTGGGAGGAGTGGCCCGAGGTCCTCGGCACCGTGGCGGGCGACGACACCATCCTCGTCATCCTCCGCGACCCCGCGCACCTCGACACCATCGTCCGCCGCATCGAAGAGATCGCCGGCGTCTAACGGGAGAGATCCCCATCCCCAAACCTCGTCGCGCCGCCGTGAAGCCGTCCGCCGCCATTGCCGCAATCCTCCTGGCCGCCGCCCCCGCCGCGGCGCAGGAGCACGTGCATGCTCCCGATTCGGCGGTGGTGCGGCTGAGCGTGAGCGCGCGGGCGATTCCGCTGGTCACGCACACGGCGCCCGCGCTCAACGGAGAGTCGAGCACCGAGGCGCAGGTGACGCAGCCGCTGGTGATGGCGCACGCCACCGCATGGGGCGGGCGGGCGGCGCTGGTGGCCAGCATCAACCTGGAGGCGCTGACCCTGGCGAACGGCGAGCCGAATCCGGGGATCTGGGGCGAGGGGTTCATCGACCGCCGCCACCCGCACACTGTCCTGCACGAGGCGGTCGCGACGTTCTCTCCCCTGGGCGGCCCGGAGGCGCGTGGCGAGATCTCGGTGAGCGCGGGGCGGGGCTTCGTCCCATTCGGCAGCGACGACCCGATGGTGCGGCCCTTCGTCAAGTTTCCCGCCAACCACCACCTGGCGCAGGTGCTGGAGCGGCTGATGACGATCATGGCCGTGCGCCGCGGCCCGCTGGCGCTGGAGGGGGCGCTCTTCGCCGGGAACGAGCCCTTTGGCACGGGCGACATGGGCGACCCCGGCCGCTTCGGCGACTCGTGGGCAGTGCGCGCCACCCTGGCCCCCGGCCCCGGCTGGGAAGCATCCGGCGGCTACGCCCGGATCAACTCGCCCGAGGAGCCGCGCGGTGTAGGCCTGGATCACGACAAGGTCGCCGCCTCCCTCCGTTACGAGGCTAACCGAGGGATTGCGGCTCGCGACTACGCGCTGGTGGAGTGGGCGCGCACGGACCAGATGAACGGCTCGCTTCGCTCCTTTCGCCTCTCGTCCATGCTGGCGGAGGGCGCGGTCCGGCGCCGCGGCATCGAAATGGCGCTGCGCCTGGAGCGGACCGAGCGTCCCGAGGAGGAGCGGCTGGCGGACCCCTTTCGCACGCCGTCGCCGCACGCGGACGTGTCGCTGCAGGGGATCACGCGCTGGACGATCGCCACGCTGCACCTGAGCCACGGCGCCGGTTCGCTCGGCGGCATCCGGATGCGCCCGTTCGTCGAAGCAGCGCGGCTGACCGCCGAGCCGCTCCGCACCGCCAGCGTCTTCGTCCCGCGCGAGTTCTACGGCTCGGACCGCATGTGGACGGTGGCCGCCGGTGCCCGCATCGAGATCGGCACCGCGCACCGTATGGGCCGCTACGGCGCCGCGGCCCGCGGACACTGAACGCACTCACGCACCAACGCACTCACGCACTTCCCTTCATCCGACCATGAAACGCACCCTCCTCCTCCTCGCCCTCACCGCCGCCGCGTGCGACAACAACCCGGCCGATCCGGAGCCGAAGCCCGATCCCAACTGCGCGCAGATCACCGCGCCCGCGGTGCTGGGGCTTGGGTGCGTTCCCGAGCGCTACACCGGCGAGGTGGCGGTCGGCGGGCGCTGGGCGTACACCACCACCTGGGGGCAGCGCGGCCCCAACCGCGTCCAGGGCGACGCCATCAAGGTGTGGGACGTTTCCGGCAAAATCCCCGCGCCGGCGGACTCGGTGATCGTGGACAACGCCATCATCACCGGCGACGTCCAGGTCACCGACGACGGCAAGCTGCTGGTGGTCGCCACCGAGCGGCGTCCGGGCCGCATCGTCGTCTTCGACCTGGCGAACCCGGCCCATCCGCGTGAGGTATCGCGCTTCACCTCCACCAACACCGACCCCGGCGTGCACACCGCCGAGGTCGCGCGGGTGAACGGCAAGCTGTACGGCTTCCTCTCGATCGATCCGGGGGCGGGCGCACCGGCGCGGCTGGTGGTGGTGGACCTGAGCAACCCGGCCGCCCCGCGCGAAGTGCTTTCGCGGGTAATGGGCGATCCCTTCATCCACGACGTCTTCGTGCGCGACGGCATCCTCTTTACCGCGCTCTGGAACGCGGGGATGACGATCTGGGACATTGGCGGCGGCGGGCGTGGCGGCTCGCCCGAGAACCCGGTGGAGCTGGGGAACGTGAGGACGGTGGGCGGCGCGGTGCACAACATCTGGTGGCTGCACACGGGTGGCGTCAACCGCTTCGCCGTCATCGGCGAGGAGCAGGCGGGGATCATCGGCAGCTCCTCGGCGGGCGACATCCACGTGGTGGACGTGAGCGACTTCACCAGGCCGCGCGAGGTGGCCTTCTACAACGTCCCCGGCGCCGGCACGCACAACTTCTCGGTGGACGAGGCGAGCGGCACCCTGTACGCCGCGTACTACAACGGCGGTGTTCGTGCCCTGAACGTCGCCGGCGACATCTCCGTCTGCGACGCCTCCGCCCGCTCCGCCGATGGCCGCTGCGACATGCGCAAGGCGGGACGCGAGGTGGGCCGCGCGCTCGACGTCCCCCTCGCCGGCCGCAACTTCTACATCTGGGGCGTGCAGCACGTCGGCACCAACGTCTACGCCTCCGACATGCTCAACGGCCTCTGGAAGCTGGACGCCGCCGCCATCCGGCGGTGAAGGCGGAGCGGATCGCTCCTGGGAGCCCGGTTGTGTAGATCCCGTTGCCTTAGTAACTTATGCCAGCGCCTCGGGAGATCCTCTCCCGGCCTCCGCAAGGGTGAGCCGGTGATGGTTCCGAGGGATGTGGGCCCCGGTAGAGCATGCTCTGCCGGGGCCTTTCGTTTGTGCGTCGGGGGACATGATCCGCGCCATCGTCCGGCGCCGCAATGACCGAGTGGGCTCAGGCACGAAACTGGTTGGAGCGCTGGCGCAAAGTCATCGCGGGCGCAACTTTATCGCTCGTGGCAATGGTGTCCCCGCCGGTCTGCAGGAACCTCGAACACCGCAGAGATGAGCTCCGCGAACGCTTCGCAAACCCCGCCGTCCGACGCACTCGCCATCCGCTGCCGCGGCCTGCACAAGAGGTTCGGCGAGACGGTGGCGGTCAAGGCGCTGGACCTGGACGTGCGCCAGGGTGAGTGCCTGGGGCTGTTGGGGCCCAACGGGGCGGGGAAGACCACCACCATCGAGATCCTGGAAGGGCTGCAGGAGCGCGACGGCGGCGAGGTGGAGATCCTGGGGATGACGTGGGAGCGCGAGCCGCAGCGCATCCGCGAGCGGCTGGGGGTGCAGCTGCAGGAGAGCGAGTTCCCCGACCGCGCCACGGCCGAGGAGATCGTGCGCCTCTTCCGCTCCTTCTATCCGCAGGGGCCGTCGGTGGACGAGCTGATGGGCTTCGTGCAGCTGGAGGAAAAGCGCGCCACGCAGGTGCGCCACCTTTCCGGCGGGCAGCGGCAGCGGCTGTCGGTGGCGTGCGCCCTCGCCGGCGACCCGGCGATTCTCTTTCTGGACGAGCCCACTACCGGCCTCGACCCGCAGTCGCGCCGCCAGCTTTGGGACGTGTGCGAGGCGTTCAAGGCGCGCGGCGGCACCATCCTCCTCACCACGCACTTCATGGACGAGGCGGAGTACCTGGCCGACCGCATCGCCATCCTGGACCACGGCGAGACGATCGCGGAGGGCACTCCCGCCGAGCTGATCCACGGCCTGGGCGGCGCGCACGTCATCGAGTTCGCCACCACCGCCCCGCCCGCAGAAGAAGCCCTGCGCGCCCTCGCCGGCGTCACCCGCCTCCGCCGCCGCGGCGAGTCCATCCTCCTCACCGTCGACGAGCCGCACCTTTCCCTTCCGCCCCTCCTCGCCCTCGTGGCCGCGGAGGGCGGACAGCCGACGGCCCTCACCACCCACCGCGCCACCCTCGACGACGTGTTCCTCTCCCTCACCGGCCGCGACCTGCGCGAGGATTGACCAGAGCATAGGCGGGTGCAAATCAGACGCATCGCGCGCTTCCTTGACGATCGTTCCCGTGGAGGTAAGTTTCACTCTGGTTCCCTAATGCAACCGGAGTGTCGCCATGCCAAGCTTGACCATCAAAGGAATTCCTGTCGAGGTCCTGCAGCGCCTCCGCCATAGTGCAGAGGAGCACCGCCGCAGCCTCAACAGTGAAGTGATCTATCGGCTGGAGCGCTCGATCGGGAGCGAGCCCATAGATCCTGAGGCATTCATTGCCCGGGTTCGCCGGCTCCAGGATCGTACGAAGCTCCCGCCGCTAACGGATGAAATGTTGGAGGAAGCGATGAACTACGGGCGCCCGTGATCGTCGCCGATTCCAATCTCGTCGCGTACCTGGTGATCCAGGGCGATCAGACCTCCACGGCGCAGGCCGTGCTGAAGCGCGATCCCATTTGGGCGGCTCCTCTGCTCTGGAGGAGCGAGTTCCGTAACGTGCTCGCGCTTTACCTTCGGCAGAAGCACCTCACGCTCGCGGATGCGCTCCAGTACGTACAGGAAGCTGAAGCGTTGCTCCACGGCAACGAGTATCAGGTAGAATCCGGTCCGGTGCTCCGCCTCGCGGAACAGTCGGAGTGCAGCGCCTATGACTGCGAGTTCGTCCACCTGGCCCAGGAGCTGAGCTTGCCGCTGGTCACCTCTGACAAGCGCGTGCTGCGCGCATTCCCAACGGTTGCAGTCTCGATGCAGGAGTTCATCGCTTGAGGTTGGGATGAGCACCGGGAGCGTTTCGCGCAACGCGGCGCGAACATCCAGCCTGCGGCCGTGTTCCGCCGTGGGTGAGGACGTTGCGCGCGTGTCGGGTTGCCGCTTATGACGCCCCCCGTCGCCGCCCCGCCCGAGCGCCTGAGCCCGCTGCGCGAGCTGATGCTGGCGCGCATACGCTCTTTCCTGCGCGAGCCGGAGGCGCTGTTCTGGACGTTCGTGTTTCCGATTCTGATGGCGGTGGGGCTGGGGATCGCGTTCCGGGAGCAGCCGGTGCAGCGGGCGGCCGTGGGGGTGGAGCGGGGGAGCGCGGCGGAGCGCTATCTGCCGGCGCTGCGGGGCGCGCGGGAGGTGGAGGTGCGCGTGCTCGATCCCGCGCATGCCGAGCGCGCGCTGCGGCGTGGCGAGGTGGCGGTGGTGCTCGCGGGCAGGGACGCGGTCGTCTTCCGCTACGATCCGGGGCGCGAGGAGAGCCGCGTGGTCCGCCTGCTGGCCGACGACGCGCTGCAGCGGGGTGCCGGCGCGCCGCGCCCCGTGGCCACGCGCGACGACGGGGTGCGGATGCCGGGCGGGCGCTACATCGACTGGGTGATTCCCGGACTGATCGGGCTGAACTTGATGAGCACGGGGATGTGGGGGCTTGGCTTCGGGCTGGTGCAGATGCGGCAGAAGAAGCAGCTGAAGCGGCTCGTCTCCACCCCCATGCGCCGCGGCGACTTCCTCGCGGCGCAGATGGCGGCGCGGCTCTGCTTTCTCTTCCTCGAGGTGCCGCCGCTGGTGATCTTTGCATGGCTGGCGTTCGGGGTGAGGCCGCAGGGGTCGATCCTGCTGCTCGCGGCGCTGGTCTTTCTGGGGGCGCTCACCTTCGCGGGGATCGGGCTGCTGGCGGCGTCGCGGGCGCGCACCATCGAAGGCGTGAGCGGGGTGCTGAACGTGGTGATGCTCCCCATGTTCGTGCTCTCGGGGGTGTTCTTCTCCGCGTCGCGGTACCCGGCGGCGCTGCAGCCCGTCATTCAGGCGCTTCCGCTCACGGCGCTCAACGATGCCCTGCGCGCCGTCTACAACGAGGGGCAGGGGATGGCGGCCGTGGCGCCCGAGGCGGCGATCCTGCTGGCGTGGACCGCCGGCGCCTTCCTCCTGGCGCTCAAGACGTTTCGCTGGCAGTAGCCTGTCAGAAACGGGCGGGCGCCGCGCGTTGCACCGGGTCCGCACTTTCCGCCTTCCCCGAAACGTCGAGGGCCCGTCATGCGTCCCATCCCCTTTCCGCGCGTCCTGGCGCTCCTGGCCCTGCTCGCAGCCGCCCGGCCGCTGGCGGCACAGACGGTCCAGGGCGAGCTGGTGGATGCCGCGCGCAGGCCGCTGGGCGGCGCCATGGTGGTGCTGCTGGACGCAGAAGGGAAGGTGCGCGGACGCGTTCTGACGGACGCGGCCGGGCACTTCACCCTGCGCGCGCCCGGCGCGGGGAGCTACCGGCTGCGGGCGGAGCGGATCGGCTTCCAGGCCACCGAGTCGCCCGCGCTCGCGCTGGCCGCCGTCGAGACGCGGCAGTACCGGATGGAAGCGACGGCGAGCGCCGTTACGCTCGAGGCGGTGACGGCCGGGGCGCGCCGACGCTGCGAGGTGCGTCCCGAGGAGGGGACCGCCACCGCCGCGGTGTGGAACGAGGCGCGCAAGGCGCTGGACGCCGCGGTGTATCTCCAGGAGCGGCAGTCGCTGCGCTTCCGCGTGGACCAGTACACGCGCGACCTCACCGTCAGCGACCTGCGCGTGCTGGCGGAGGACCGCAAGGCGTCCACGTCGGTGGGGCCGCACCCGTTCCGCAGCCTCCCCGCGGAGCAGCTGGGGCGCGACGGGTACGTGCAGACCACGCCGCAGGGCACCTTTTACCACGCGCCGGACGCGCAGGCGCTCCTCTCCGATGCCTTCCTGGACGGCCACTGCTTCCGCATGGTGCCGGGCGAGGGGGAGAACGCCGCGCGCGTGGGGATCGCATTCCAGCCGGTGGGGGGGCGCCGCCTTCCCGACGTGGCCGGCGTGCTGTGGGTGGACCGCGCCACGCGCGAGCTGAGCCACATGGAGTACCGCTACGAGAACCTGGAGCCCGGCGCCGGCAGCGACAAGCTGGGCGGGCGCGTGGAGTTCGGGCGCAGCCCGGGCGGCGGGTGGATCGTGCAGCGCTGGTGGGTGCGCGTTCCCGCCATGTCGGTGGACCAGAGCATGCGCGCCACCGGGAACTCCGGGATGGCGGTGGAGCGCCGCGCGCGCCTAACGGGAATCCGCGAGCAGGGGGGCGAGGTCAGCGCCGTCTTCGCGGCGGATGGCCGGCCGCTGGAGCGCGCCCCGGTACGCCTGGCGCTCACCGGGCGCGTGGCCGACCACACGGGGGCTCCGCTGGCCGGCGCGCACGTCTTCATCTCGGGGACGAGCCACGAAGCGGTGGCCGACTCCGCGGGCGAGTTCGTGATCGCGGGGTTGCCGGCGGGGGAGTACACCGTCTCCTTCGCCCACCCGCGGCTGGAGGCGCTGGAGGTGATCCCGCCGCAGCAGCGCGTGACGGTGGCGGCGGACGGCTCCGCGCCGGCCCCGGTGCTCCTGGCGTCGGCGGCGCCGGGTGCACGGCGCGCGGCGCGCCGCACCGACACCCTGCGCGTGGCGAGGGCGGACACGGCGGAAGCGCCGGTGATCGTGGAAGGGGTGACGGCGCGTGCACCGCGCGGCTTCGGTGGCTTCTACGACCGGGTGGCGGGCCGGGGCGTGACGTCGGGGCACTTCATCACCCGCAGCCGCATCGAGCAACTGAGGATCCGCGGCCTTACCGACCTCCTCGCCACTGTCCCTTCGCTGGTGGTGAGCAACGGCAAGGTATACCTGCGCGGAATGCTGGTAGGATCGGACAACACGAGCATCATGGGCGTGGACCCGACGAAGCGCCGCCGTGCCGACCCCGAGTCAAGCGAGCCGATGCCGGTGACGCCCGGGTGCTTTCCCACGGTCTACGTGGACGGGCGGCGCTTCGGGGAGCAGGGGGACTTCAGCCTGGACTACATCAAGGCGCAGGAGGTGGAGGGGATCGAGGTATACGCCCGTGACGCGCTGGCCCCGCCGCAGTTCCGGCACCGGGGCAACGAGTGCGGGGTAATCCTGATCTGGACGCGCTATCAGTGATGGGTAGTGCTGAGTGCCAAGTGCCAAGTGCCATGTGCTAAGTGCCAAGTGCCAAGTGCCAAGTGCCAAGTGCCAAGTGCCAAGTGGCTAAGCGCTGCCGTGCAGTTCGGCAGTAGGCACTTAGGACTTAGGACTTAGGACTTTAGGACTCAGGACTTAGGACTTTGAAGAGCCACCTGCTCGCGCTGTCACAGCGGCGGCCCGTCACTCGTTTACAACCCGCTGACGCACCGCGCGGCGGCCGGGCCGGGCTCCTCCTCGCCGCCCGGCCCTGCGCGGCGCCCAACTTCCACGCGATGCCGGGCCGACCCCTGTGCACCCCCTGCCATCCCTTTCCACCCCCGGTGTGGCGGGCCCGCCGCGGCGAGGCGCGAAGTTGAGCGCGCCGGAGGCCGGCGCGGACTATGACGCCCTCTTCCGGCGGGTGTACCCGTCGCTCTTCCGCTACCTGCACCGCCTTACGGGCGACACGGATGCGGCGGACGACATGGCCCAGGAGGCGTTCGTGCGCCTGCTGGGCCGCAAGCTTCCCGAGGACGAGGCCCGGCTCTGGCTCTTTACCGTGGCCACGAACCTCTTTCGCGACCGCACGCGCATGTCCAAGCGGCGCGAGCGGATCCTGACCGCCAACCCGTGGCGGCCGGCGGCCCTTCCCGGGCCTGAAGAGCTGCTGGAACGGTCGCGCGCGGTGGACGGCGTGCGGCGTGCACTGGACCAGATCGCCCCCCGCGACCGGCAGATGCTGCTGATGCGAGAGGAGGGCTTCCGATACGATGAGATCGCGCAGGCGGCGGGGGTCGCGCCTGGCTCGGTGGGCACCCTGCTCGCCCGGGCCGCGCGGCGCTTCGCGGCAGTATACGAGAGACACGAGGAAAAGGACGATGAAGCACTTGGATGAGGGCACCCTGCAGGCACTCGCAGACGGCGAGCTGGCCGGCGGCGAGCGGCGCACGGCGGATGCCCACCTTGCCGGTTGCGGCGCGTGCGCCGCGGAGCTGGCGTCCCTTCGCGCGGATCACGCCACGCTGGTCGCCGCTCTGGCCCGCGCCGACGTGGCGCCCCCCACCGCCGCCGCGCAGATGTCGCTGCGGCGCAGGCGCGCGGCCGCGCAGTGGGCCGGCGAGGGGCGGCGGGCGTTGCTGCGCGCCGCCATGCTCCTGGTGGCGCTGGGCGGCGTCGCCTTCGCGGCCGTCCCCGGCTCGCCGCTGCGCGAGTGGATCGCGGGCGATGCCCCGGCCGCTCCGGCCCGCCCCGAGCTCCCCGCGCTGAAGCCGAAGGCGGCTCCGGCGCCCGCGATGCCCGCGCCGGCGGCGGGCGTCTCCATCCTGCCGGACGGCGGTGCGGTGCGCGTGGTGCTGAACGGCGCCGCGAAGGGGCTGGTGGTCCACGCCCGCATCACGAGCGGCGAGCTGGTGGAGGTCTCGGCCAGCGGCGCGGCGGCGGGTGCCCGCTTCCGCACGGCGCCGGGCCGCATTGAGGTGCTGGATGCCGGCGCGGGCGAGATCCGCATCGCCCTCCCTCGCGGCGCCGATGCGGCCGTGGTGGAGGTGGACGGCCGCGTGTACGTGGCCAAGGAAGGCGCCGAGCTGCGGGTATCGCCTCCGGGCGCCCCCTCCGCCACCGCACCGGAGGCCGAGTTCCGCGTGGAAGGCTGACGCGGCCCTCCCCGTGTTCCTCCACTTTGCGCTCGCCCTGGCCGTGGCCTCCGCCCCGGCCGACACCGTCCCCACGGGGGCGGTGCGCGGCGTGGTGCAGAGCGACCGCAGCGGACTTCCCGTAGCGATGGCGGTGGTGGAGGTGCGCAGCGGCGCGGCTCCCCCCGCCGCGCGCTCCATCACCGACAGCACCGGCGCCTACGAGCTCCGCGGCATAGCGCCGGGGCGCCACACCCTGCGCGTCCACCACCTGGAGCACACGCCGCTGGAGATGGAGGTGCTGGTGCCCGGCGGCGGCGTGGTGACGCTGGACCTGGCGCTCCGCTACCGCCCCCTGGCGCTCGACACCGTGCGCGCCCGCCGCCCCGGCGAGATCCGCATGGGCGACACGGTGGCGGCCGAGCGGCACGAGGTGGCCTGGGTGGACTCGCGCGCGCTGGAGGAGGGACCGGGGCTGGACAAGGCCCTCGCCACCACCCCGGACGGGAGCGACCCGTCCGATCCGGGGGAGGTGTTCCACGTCCGCGGCTCGGCGGCGGACCTCAAGCTGGTGCTGCTGGATGGGGCGCCGGTGTACGCCCCCTTCCACATGGGGGGGCTGATGGATGCGTTCGAGCCCGGCGTCCTCCGCTCGGCGCGCCTCTACCTGGGAGGCGCCCCGGCGCGGTTCGACGGCGGGCTCAGCTACGTGATGGACCTCGCCACCCGCGGTGGCAATCCGGAGCGCCACTCGCTCGCCGGCTCGGTGGACGTGGTGAGCTCGCGCGGGGTGCTGGAGGGCCCGCTCCCCCGCGGCGCCACCTACCTGGCGAGCGGCCGCCTGGTGCACGGCGCCTGGATGCGCGGGCTGGAAGGCGACGACTTCCCGTACCGCTACAAGGACGGCGTGGCGCGCGTGGACGTGCCGCTGGCCGGCGGGGTGCTGCGCGCCACCGGCTTCGCCAACGAGGAGGGCGCCACGGCCGACCGCGACCGCAGCTTCGCCGGGTGGCGGAACGTGGCCGGCTCCGTACGCTACCGCGGCGGCTGGCTGGGGGAGGACGGTGAGCTGACGGTGGCCGGCGGGGGCTTCACGGCGGCGCTGCGGAACTATGGAATCCACGTCCTGGCGCAGCGCGGCCTCACGGAGCGCGCGCGCGTGGCCCTGGACCTGGGACGCTCCGCGGGGCCGGTGCGCCTGCGCTACGGCGCCGCGTACGAGTACACGCGGGTGCGATACGAGGTGGACGAGGCGGCGCTGGGATGGGCCCCGCTGGTGCGCACCCACACGTACGGCGGCGCGACGGCCGCGTACGTGGACGCCACCTGGCAGCCGAGCGCGCGGGTGAGCCTCCGCGGCGGCGTGCGCGGCGACTCGTACCGCTATTCGCCGCGGACCACCCTTTCTCCGCGCGGCGCCATTACCTGGCTGGTGGGCGACCGCGCGGCGCTCACCTTCGCGGCCGGGCGCTACCACCAGTACGTGCGCACCCGCCTCTTCAGCGACGGCGATCCACCGCCCTCCTTTGCGGACTCGGTGCGGCGGAACGTGGCCTCGGAGCTGGTGGTGGCGTCGGCCAACCACGTCTCCGTGGGGCTGGACCAGGAGCTCTCGGATGGGGTGCGGCTGGGGGTCGAAGGCTTCTACAAGCGCTTCCGCGACGTCCCCACCCTTCCCGGCAAGGCGGCGTACAACTCGGGGATGGAGCTGTGGGTGCGCCGCGGCACCGGGCGGCTGACGGGGTGGATTGGGTACACCCTGACGTGGGCGTGGTCGCTGGAGGACGACGGCCTTTCCGCGGACGACATCGTGGGGCGGCAGGTGCTGAGCGCGGGCGTCGCCACGCCGCTCGGTCGCGCGGCGAAGCTCAGCGCGCGCTTCCAGTACGGCTCCGGGCTTTCCGCGTCGCGCATCCTCCCCGGCACCGCGGACCGCTCCGCGTTCCAGGCCGAGTCGCAGAACGCCCTCGCCACAGCCTCCGAGCCGCTCCTGGCCGTCCCCAGCGAGGAGCCGTACCTGCGCCTGGACGCGGAGCTCTCGCGTACCTGGACGCCGCTGCTTGCTGGTCGCCGCACGGAGCTGACCCCTTACTTCCGCGTGATCAACGCCCTGGACCAGCGCGAGCCCCTCTTCTACCAGCCCGGCCCCGACGGCGAAGACTCCCGCACCGCCGTCGGCGGGTTCCCCATTCTTCCCGTGCTGGGGCTGACGTTCCGGTTCTGAGCGCCTGAACAGCGGGTCTCACGCGGAGGCGCGGAGCCGCAGAGAGAGAGAGGAGGCACGGAGAGAAGGTCTCTCCGTGCCTTTGTGTTTTTCGGACGAGGGCGGTGTGCGATGGGCGGTTCGGCATAGCGGCAGGCACGGGCAGACACGCGGGTCTGCCCCTACGGGTGATGGCGTGCGGAAGGGCGGTGGTCGGGGGACGCGGAGGGTGGGCGCGATGAATCGCGCCCCTACGAGGCATGCGCGCGGTGCGAGATGTTCTCCCCCTCACCCGCCCTGCGCCCCCGCAGGCGGGGGAGGGGGCCGGGGGGAGGGGGGCCGTGCCAAAGCCCGCCCAACCCACTACATTGGCCGCCCGAACGGAAGGGAATCGACGTACCCAGAACCGAAGCCTGCATGAGCACGACGAATCCGGCGGCCACGGGCGCCGCCCCGGCAGTCACCGTGGACGGCCTCTGCGCCCACCTCGGCAACCTGCAGCGCGCCGACAGGGGCGTGCTGTGCGACTTCGCGCGCCTCTTCTTCGCCAAAGTGCCGCGCTCCATCGCCGAAGAGCGCTCGCCGGAAGAGCTGGCGGCGATGACCGTGGGCGCCTGGGAGTTCCTCCTCCGCTCGCGGCCCGACCAGGTGAACGTCGAGCTGGTCGATCCCGGCGAGGAGGGCTGGCCCGCCCCCGTCACCGCCATCCGCGCGGAGGTGGGGGACCGGCCGTTCATCGTGGACACCATCCGCGAGTACCTCAACGCGGAGAACATCCCCATCCTGCACTACATCTACCCCGTGCTGCGCGTGGAGCGCGACGGCGCGGGGGCGATCGTGGCGGTGGGTGCAGGCGCGGGCGGCGGCGGGGCCGGTTCGCTGGAGGCGCTGGTGCACTGCGAGGTGCCGCACGTGGCGCGTCCGGAGCGGCGAGCCGAGATCCGCGACGAGGTCGCACGCCGCCTGACGGACGTGGTGAAGGCCACGCGCGACTTCAACGCCATGCTGGCGGCGGTGGACGCGGCCACGGCCGCCGTGGAAGGCTACGCCGCGCGCGGCGGCGAGCACACCGACGAGTACCGCGAGTACGTGGACTTCCTGCGCTGGATCCGCGAGGGCAACTTCGTCTTCCTCGGCTTCCGCGGCTACGACGTGCACGACGAGCGCCTCTCCGTGGATGCCGGCTCCGGACTCGGCATTCTGGCCGACTCGGAGTCGTCGCAGTACGCCGCGCCCAGGCCGCTGGCGGAGCTCTCGGACGAGCTGCGCGCTCGCGTGGTGGGCGGGCCGCTGCTGGTGGTGAGCAAGGCCAACCGCGAGAGCACGGTGCACCGCCGCGCGCGGATGGACTACATCGGCGTCAAGAAGCTGGACGAAGCGGGAAAGATCGTGGGCGAGTGGCGCTTCCTGGGGCTCTTCACATCGCAGGCGTACTCGCAGAGCCCGTCCGAGGTCCCCGTGCTGCGGCTGAAGCTGCGCCGCATTCTGGAGGCGAGCGGCACGCGCCCCGGCTCGCACGACTACAAGGAGATCATCTCCATCGTGGCGTCGATGCCCAAGGAAGAGCTCTTCCAGGCATCGGCCGAGCAGCTCCACGACGAGGTCAACGCCGTCCTCGGGCAGCTCTTCAGCAACGAAGTGCGCGTCGTGCTGCGCCCCGACCCGCTGCGCACCGAGGTCGCCGCCATGGTGATCCTCCCCCGCGGCCGCTACAGCGCCGACATGCGCGAGCAGATCGGAGCGCTCCTTTCCGAGCGGCTGGGGGGCACGGTGCGCTCGCACCACGTCGCCTTCTCCTCGGGCGACCAGGCGCGGCTCCACATCTACCTCTCGCTGCACGCCGACGCCGCGCCGGTGGAAGCGCCGACGGAGCGGCAGCTGGAGCGCGAGCTGAACGTCCTGCTGCGCACCTGGGCGGACCGCTTGGAGGAGTCGCTCGCGGGTGTGGTGGAGCCCGGCGAGGCGCGACGGCTGGCCACCGCCTACGCGGCCCGCTTTGGCGAGGAGTATCGCGCCGCCAGCATCCCGGCGGCGGCGGTGCACGACGTAATGGAGCTGGAGGGGATGCGCGCCCGCGGCGAGACGGTGGGTCTCGCCATCCGCCAGCCCGTCGAAGGCGAGACGGTGAGCCCCGGCGCCACCGTCCTCAAGCTGTACCTGCAGGACGAGCGGCTCGTTCTTTCCGACTTCATGCCCATCCTGGAAGACACCGGGGTGCGCGTGCTGGAGGTGGACACCTTTGAGCTCCTGCACGCCGGCGAGCCCACGCTGCGCGTCTACTCCTTCAACGTGCAGACGCGCGACGGGGAGCCGATCCCCGACGACCTCGCTCCCGCGCTGGCGGAGTGCCTACTGGCCGCGCGCG
>DASVVI010000408.1:0-5032 GCA_036386635.1 Longimicrobium sp. | reverse complement strand
CGAACTATGGAGTCGATGTCGAGACGATCCGGCCCCCAGCGCACCGGCCGGGGTGGGTGCGCACGGGCCCCGGGATCACGGCCAGCTTCGTAGGGACGCTCACGCAGGAGGTCCTCCGCGTCACCGGCAGCGTGAGCGCGCGGGAGGAGATCCAGCAGCTCATGGGCTTGAGCAGCGCGGAGGTCGCGAGGCTGTTCGGCGTGCAGCGCCAGGCGGTCGACCAGTGGCTGAAGAACGGCGTGCCCGCGGGCCGCATGGCCGATGTGGAGCAGGTGAGGGATGTGGCGCTCGTCCTTTTCGACGAGCTGATCCCGGAGCGGATTCCGCAGATTGTACGGAGCCCGGCGAAGGGGCTGGGTGGGCGCTCCATCCTCCAGGCCCTCGCCGGGCCAGACGGCGCCGATGACGTTCGCGCGTACCTAGCGCGGCTCTACTCGTTCGCGGGCAGATGAAGCACGTCGAGCGCGGCGGGGAGTTCTATCGGGTGTGCAAGCCGGATTGGACCGAGTGCGGCGACACGTCGTACACGCAGATTGCGGGTGGACGGTGGAACGCACCCGGTGAGCACGCGGTGCTGTACCTGAACCGCACCGTGCGGATGGCCGCGCTCCAGGCGTACGACAACTTCCGTGGCGAGGCGCACAGCCTGTTCGACCTGCGCCCCGAGCGGCGGCCCGACCTCCAGACGTTCGCCGTTCCGCGCGCCGACTACGTTGACGTGGTGACGGATGCCGGGATCGCGGCACTCGGCCTTCCTCCCATCTATCCGGACGGCGTCGGCTGGGAGCCATGCCAGGCCATCGCGCGCGAGGCATTCGCCGGCGGCGAGCGCGGCATCGCGTGCCGAACCGCCTGCGAAGGCGGCGGCGACCCGGAGCATGAGGAGTTGGCGCTGTTCGAGCGTGACGGTCCGCCCGCGATCCCCGGCGCGCGGCGCGCGTTCGCGGAGTGGTTTCCCACGGGCAGGATTTAGACAGCAGGCGCCTGTGGCGGGGCGGGCACGGGCAGCCACGTGGGGCGGCCCCTACGAGTGTGGGTGCCAGGGGCGGAGGTCGGGGTGGGGGCGAGGGCGGGCAGACACGCAGGTCTGCCCCTACGGTTTTCCGTGCAGCCGGGCGGGCGGTGGTGCGGCGGCGGGCATTTGCGAGGGGGCCTTTCGGACCGATTGAAACCAGGGTCTACCCAAATCGTAATTTCTGCATCATCTTAAGCCGCTCGCGTGCATCCACGCGTGCGGCCGTCCCAGGCCGCCCGGATCCTGTGCGTCATCCCACCCGACCCTCCACCCCTCAGGAGCGGCTCCGCACGGCCAGGCGGCGCGCGCGGGCCGAAGCCCAACCCCATGAGCGGATTCTTCGACAAGATCAAGGACGCCAGCAAGGACGCCCTCGGCACCTTTGTGGAGTTCGAGGAGGAAGAGCGTTCCGCCGACGCCACGGTCGGCTTCCCGCCGCGCCCGGCGGCTCCGGCTCCGGCACCGGTCCAGTACGCAGCGCCAGCCGCGCCCGCAACGACGGCGGCGCCCGCGCAGGCCGCGCCCGATCCGGAGTTCGTGAAGCAGCTGCAGGCGGCGGTGGGGGCGAGCGGCAAGCCCGCGTACGCCCAGTTCCGCGCCCTGTTCGACGCGCTCTCCGTGGTGCCCGATCCCATGCAGCGCGCGCAGGCCGCCCTCTCGGCCGCCAAGGCGAGCCACGGGGTGGATGCCGCCGGCGTGGCCGCGGCCATCGACGACCGCATGCGCATCCTGGACGGCGAGAAGGCCGCCTTCGACCGCGCGGTGAAGACCGAGTCCGAGCAGTCGGTGGGCGGGGCGCAGAGCGAGATCGAGAAGACGCGCAAGGAGATCGGGCGGCGCCAGGAGGAGATCCGCACCCTGGAGGCGCGCGCCGCCGAGCTGGAGAAGAACCTCCACGAGACGCGCGCGGCGCTGGACGCATCGTCCGCCCGCTTCGCGTCGTCGTACGCAGCCGTGCACGCCGAGCTCGCCGCCGAGCGCGCCCGCGTAGCCCCGTTCCTTACTCCCAACGCCTGAGCCCGACGATGGAAACTCCAGCCGCACCGCGCCCGCGCCGCACCTTCTGGGAGCGCCCCGAAGGGAAGGTAGGGATGGGCATCGTGGCCGCCCTGGGAATCCTCCTGGCGTGGGGCTTCGTCCGCATCCTCCCGACGCTCATCCAGATCGCCGAGAACACGCTCTACCTGGCGTTCCTGGTGGGCGCCATCGCGCTGCTCTACTGCATCGTGTTCGTGTGGGACCGTCCGCGGACGCTCCTCTTCTACATGCTGCAGATGATGTCGCGCTGGATCACCTCCAACTTCATCGAGCTCGATCCGGTCTCCATCCTCCACGCCTTCGTGAAGCAGATGAAGGACCGCCGCGAAGTGATCCAGGACCGCCTGGGGCGCATCGTGGGGGTGAAGCGGATGGTGGAGGCCAAGGTCCAGAAGAGCGAAAAGGAGCGGCAGCAGGCGCTTCGCCTGGCCGCCGCCGCCAAGGGGCAGGCCGACGAGGACGGGCTCAACGCCCACGCCGAGATCGCCGCGCGCCGCACGCGCGACATCCAGGAGTACGAGGCGATGTGCGGCCAGGTGGAGAACATCGAGAAGCTGCTGCAGCGCGTCCTCCGCCGGGCCGACTACCACATCCAGACGGCCGAGGACGAGGCGAACCAGCTGCAGGACAAGCACGCCATCACCGGCGCCGTGCAGGCGGCGACGACGGCGGCGCAGGGGATCTTTGGCGACAGCGACCTGGCCGAGGTGCGCGACATGGCCGCCGAGCGCATTCGCGACGACTACGAGAAGCGCCTGGGCGAGCTGCAGACGCTGATCGACCTGACCGACTTCGACCACGCGGTGGACCTGAACCAGATGGCCTTCCGCCAGGAGGGGCTCGCGCAGCTCGCCGAGGCGGAGAAGAAGGTGACCGCCGCCGAGCTGGCCAACCCGGACGGCCGCGGGCGCGCGGCGCTCCCGGCCGGGGCCCCCGCGGTGCCGCAGCCCGGCACCGCGTCGCCGGAAGACCGCTGGCGCAGCGCGGTCCGGCGCCCGAAGGCGTAAGGGCGCCCTCGTTTCAACCAACCAACTCCTATCCGCAGGGCCACGATGAAACTGACTTCCACGGGCCAGAAGACGGTCCGAGTGCTGGGCGGCCTGGCCGTCATCCTGGTGGTGGGCCTCGGCCTGCGCTACGCCGCCATGAACGGCTACGGGCGCGAGATCCTGGGCTCCGTAGTGCCGGAGAAGATCGAGGGGCTGGACGCCGGCTCGGACGCGCTGGTGGGCGGCGCCGAGTTCGCGGGCCTCCCCAGCGACAAGCCGGCGGCGCTCCCCGGCGCTCCCGAGGTGCGCGTCAACTTCTGGGCGTGGAACTCCCAGATGGGATGCCTCTACAGCAACGGCGGCCCGGTGACCACCGAGGGCTCGCTGATGGAGAAGCAAGGAGTCAAGGTCAAGATCGCGCGCCAGGACGACAACTCGCAGCTCATGGCGGGGCTCACGGCGCTCGCCAGGGGGCTGCACGACGGGCAGGCCCAGCCGCGCGACGGCATCCACTTCATCGGCATCATGGGTGACGGCGCCGGCGCATTCCTGGCCGCGCTCAACAGCCAGCTCATCGAGAGCTTCGGCCCGGAGTACCGCGCGGAGATCGTGGGGTCGTGCGGCTATTCGCGCGGCGAGGACAAGCTGATGGGGCCCAAGGCGTGGCGCGACAACCCGCAGAGCATGCGGGGCGCCGTGGTGGCCGGCGTGCTGCGCGACGGTGACTGGAACATCGCCCAGCGCTTCATGGGCGACAACGCCATTCCCAACAACCCGGACGAGACCACTTACGATCCGCAGGCGGTCAACTGGATCAACACCTCCTCGTACGTGGACGCGGCCGAGAAGTACGTCTCCGGCTACTGCGAGGACCGCAAGGTGGTGCAGGACGGCAAGCTCACCGGCGACACGAAGCGGGTGTGCGTGGACGGCATCGTCACCTGGACGCCGGCCGACGTGACGGCGGCGCAGGGGCGCGGCGGGCTCGTCTCGGTGGTCTCCACCAAGGAGTACTCGTCGCAGATGCCGCACGTCATCATCGGCATCCGCAAGTGGAACCAGCAGAACCGCGAGACGGTGGTCAAGATGCTCTCCGCCTTCATGGCCGGCGGCGACCAGGTCCTTCAGCACCCGCGCGCGCTGCGCCGCGCAGCCGAGATCTCGCAGGAGATCTACCAGGAGAAGGGGGCCGACGCGGCGTACTGGGAGAAGTACTACCGCGGCGTCACCGAACCGGACAAGACGGGGCAGGCGGTGGAGCTGGGCGGGTCCAAGGCCAACAACCTGGCCGACAACCTCCTCCTCTTCGGCCTGGCGCCGGGCAGCTCGCCGGAGACGTCGCGCTTCCGCGCCACGTACACCGTGTTCGGCAAGATCGTGACGCAGCAGTATCCCAAGCTGGTGCCCAGCGTCCCGCCGGTCGATTCGATCCTGGACGTGTCGTACCTGCGCCTGGCGTCGGAGCGGGCGGGCGCCACGGGCGAGGCGGTGGGCAAGGCGGAGACGCCCACCTACACGCCGACCAACGAAAAGGTGACGCGCGTGGTGGGCCGCCGCGGCTACAAGATCACCTTCCGCACCGGCTCGGCCGAGCTGTCGCCCGAGGGTGAGCGCGAGCTGCAGGAGCTGTTCGACAACCTGTCGATCAACTCGCTGGCGGTTGAGGTGCACGGCCACACGGACAACACCGGCTCGGCCGAGGCCAACCAGCAGCTCTCCGAGGACCGCGCGATGGCGGTGAAGAAGTACCTGGAGGGCCGCTCGGCGAGCACCTTCCCCCAGGGCCGCGTCCGCATCTTCGCCCACGGCGCCACGGAACCGGTAGAGTCGAACCGCACCGAGGAAGGGCGCTCGGCGAACCGGCGGGTAGAGGTCGTGATCGGGAACTGAAGTGCGTTAGTGCGTTAGTGCGTTAGTGCGTTAGTGCGTTAGTGCGTTAGTGCGTTAGTGCGTTAGTGCGTTAGTGCGTTAGTGCGTTAGTGCGTTAGTG
>DASVVI010000407.1:0-4630 GCA_036386635.1 Longimicrobium sp. | reverse complement strand
TCCCGCCCATCCGCATCATCGACCTGCGCCAGGAGCGGACGCGCCAAAAGGAGACCGCCGGCCCGCTGCAGAAGGCCGACATGGGTCCCATCATCCTCGCCGACGTGCTGGTGAGCGCGGTCCACGAGCGGATTCGCCGCGAGGAGCAGACAATCCTGCTGCTGAACCGCCGCGGCTACGCCAGCTTCGTGCAGTGCCGCGACTGCGGGCTGGTGTGGCACTGCCCCAACTGCAACGTGTCACTCACCTTCCACCGGCGGCGCGGCCTGCTGACCTGCCACTACTGCCTGCATGAGGAGCAGTCGCCCAGGACGTGCACCGCGTGCGGCTCCACGGACCTGAGCTTCCGCGGCGTGGGCACGGAGCAGGTGGAGCGCTCGGTGGGCGAGGCGTTCCCCTCCGCCCGCATCGCGCGGATGGACGTGGACACCACGGGCGGCAAGTGGGCGCACCACGACATCCTGGGCCGCGTGGAGCGCCGCGAGGTCGACATCCTCCTCGGTACGCAGATGATCGCCAAGGGCCTGGACTTCCCAAACGTCACGCTCGTCGGCGTCATCAACGCGGACGTAGGGATCAACCTCCCCGACTTCCGCGCCACGGAGCGCACCTTCCAGCTCCTGACGCAGGTGGCGGGTCGCGCGGGGCGCGGCCCCAAGGGCGGCGAGGTGTTCATCCAGACGGCGCTCCCCAGCCACTACGCCATCGAGAGCGCCACGGACCACGACTTCATCGGCTTCGCCGGCCGCGAGCTGGAGGCGCGCCGCGAGCCCAGCTACCCGCCGCACTCGCGCCTGGTGAACGTCGTGATCAGCGGCCTGGAAGAAGCTCCCACCCAGGAGCTCGCCGTCGCCGCCGCCGAGTGGGTGCAGGGCCTCCTGGCCACGCGCAAGCTGACGGAGGTGGCGCTGGTGGGCCCCGCGCCGTGCCCCATCGACCGCATCCGCAACCGCTGGCGCTGGCACTTCCTCCTGCGCTCCGGAAGCTCCAAGCTCCTGGGCGAAGTCGCGCGCTACTTCCACGAGCGCTTCGACATCCCCAAGAACAAGGCGGACCTGAGGCTGGCGCTGGACCGGGATCCGGTGGCGTTGTTGTAGAGGCCCTCACCCCCCCAACCCCCCTCTCCCGATAACAGGAGAGGCTGGCGCCTCTGTTATCGAGAGAGGGGGGAGCTTTTCAGGCCGCGTCCCTCGAACCCCGCCTGACGCAACGAGATCCCGTAGGGGCAGACCTGCGTGTCTGCCCACCCTTTCCTCCGCGCCGACCGCAGGCAACGCACCCCAACCCCTGGTAGGGGCCGCCCCACGTGGCTGCCCGTGCCATTCCGCGCCCCACACCCTGCGCCGCGCACGGATCCACGCAAAAACCCCCCTCCCCCAGGCAGTTTTGGGGGAGGGGGATGCGTCGCGGAGCGACGCTGGGGGTGAGGGCCTACCGCACCCCCGCCAGCGCCAGCACCAGCAGCAGCGCCCACTGCGTCCCCTTTTCGCTCCCCTTGCTGTCCCAGCTCTCCGCCAGCGAGTGCGCGCCCTGGCCGTTGCCGCCCGCGTCGATGGTCAGCGACGAGATGCCGAGAGAGATGGGGATGTTGGCGTCGGTGCTGGAGGGGTTGGACTCCGGGGTGAAGCCCAGGCGCTGGCCGGCCGCGCGCGCGGCGCGGACGATGGGGGCGTCGTCGCGCTGGGTGCCGGCGGGGCGGATGCCGATGCTCTGCACGTCCACCGTCAGGCGCACGGTGTCTGCCCAGCGGGCGTTCTCCTCCTCGACCGCCTGGCGCACGGCGGACTGGAAGCGGGCGTCCAGCGAGTCCAGCGCGGCCGCGTTCTCCGAGCGCATGTCCACCAGCATGCTCGCCTCTGCCGCGATGGCGTTCACCGAGGTGCCGCCCTGCACCACGCCGACGCTGAAGGTCACTTTGGGCTCGGTGGGGACCTGGAAGTCGGCGATCCTGGCGATGGCGCGGCCGAGGGCGTGCGTCGGGTTCGGCATCCCGAAGTCGCCGTGGCTGTGACCGCCGGGGCCCTTGTAGGCCACCCGGTAGCGGTGGCTCCCCACCGCGTCCTTGGTCATCGTGTAGCCCGTGCCGTCCACCGAGATGAAGTGCGTGACGCGCCCGCGCAGCTCCTTCTCGAACAGGTGGCGCACCCCGCGCAGGTCGCCCGCCCCCTCCTCGCCCACGGTGCCGACGAAGAGCACGGTGCCGCGCGTGCGGATCTGCGCGTCGTTCATGGCGCGCGCGACGGCAAGGATCACCGCCAGCCCGCGGCAGTCGTCGCCGATGCCGGGGCCGCGCAGGAGCGTGCCCTCGCGCTTCACCCGCACGTCCGTCCCCTCGGGAAAGACGGTGTCCAGGTGGCCGGAGATGACGATCACGGGCTGGCCGGGATCGCCGGGGCGCTCGCCGATGACGTTGCCCACGGAGTCGATGCGGATGTTCTGCAGCCCCAACGCCTGCATCCGCTGCCGGTAGTCGGCGGCGCGGCGGGCCTCCTTGAACGGCGGCGCCTCGATCTCGCAGAGGGCGATCTGCTCCTCGAGGGTCTGCGGCTCCGTGCGCGCCATGAAGGCGAGCGCCCGCCGCTCGCGAGGCCCGTCCGGCACGGAGGCGGGCTGCTGAGCGGCGAGCGGGCCGGCGAGGATCGCGGCGGCGAGGGCTGCGTGGAGCTTGGGACGCATGACGGGCGTGTGCTCAGGAAATCTATGGGGTCGGCGCAAAAGTAGCGCGCATCGCACGCGCCGGGACAGGGGGCCGGACGCGAAGAGGGCGGACCGCCGTAGTGGCGACCCGCCCTTTCAGGACAGCAGCGCGAGGTGGCGTTCCCCGTCTTGAGAGTGCTCCGCGTCGCGCGTCTCGGCCTCGCGGTCGTGGCGGCGCAGCGCCTCCAGCACCTCCTCGCCGTAGAACATGGCAATGTACTTCGCCTGCACATCGGTCACGCGGCGCACGGCCCACACCAGCTCCACGTAGTTGGGCTCGCGCGGCACCGAGTGAAGGACCATCCCACACTCATCGGGAAGGTGGTTCCCCTTGCGGTTGTTGCAGTGCGAGCACGCCGTGGCGACGTTCTCCCACACGTTCTCGCCGCCGCGCGAGAGCGGGTGCACGTGGTCGCGCGTCAGGAACTCGCGCCCGCGCAGCGTGCCGCGGTGCCGCAGGCAGTACTGGCAGCGGTAGCCGTCGCGCGCGAAGAGAAAGGTGTTGGTGACTTGCCGGCGGAACCTGCGGGGGACGTGCACGTAGCGCTTCAGGCGGATCACCAGGGGGCAGGCGATCCGCGAGCGTTCCGAACGGAAGATCCGTGCGTCGTCCGCCTCCAGCACCTCGGCCTTCCTCTCCAGCACGAGCCGCAGGGCCCGCTCCACCGGGAGGATGGTGAGAGGTTCAAAGGATGCGTTGAGTGCCAAACACCCCATACGGTGAGCCCTCTTGGCGGCTGGATGCGTGTGACCGAGCCTGGTTCCCGCAAGTTGAAGATGCTTGAAGCTGCAAGGACGGTCAAGGCGCCGAGCTTCCGAACAGCGGGGTCTCACGCGGAGACGCGGAGGCACGGAGAGAACTCCGCCATCTCTTCCGCGTCTCCGCGTCTCCGCGTGAGCCTGCCGTTACGGCGTCGGCGCCGCGCCGCCGCTGTCGGGCGGGGGCAGGGTCTTGATCTGCGGGCGCGGCTCGGGCATCTGGTACCCGCCCGGGGGCCCGGATGGCGGCGCGGGCCGGCCGGCCGGCGGCGGCGCGGGCACCGGGGTGGGCATCGGCTGCGGAGGCGGCGGCATGGGCGGCGCGGGGTTGGCGATGGGAGGCGGCGGCGCGACGTAGGGCCGGTGCGGCGGCTTCGGACGGTTCACCGAATCGGCGGCGTCCGCGCGGCGCGAGATCTCGGTCCACGTCTCGGCGAGGAGCTCCGGGTTTTCCTTGTGCGCCTGCAGCCACGCGGTCAGCTGCGCGGGCGTCACCTTTTGCTTGCGCAGCGCGCGCGCGCGGAGCGTGTCCACCTGCGGCGCCGTGTCGCTCACCGCGCGCAGGGCCACGTTGGCGCGGATGAACTGCTCGCGCGAGATGCCTCCGCTCGCGCCTTCGGTTCCGCAGGCGGCGAGCAGGAGGGCGAGCAGGGCGGATCGGTGGAGCTTCACGGGCGCGTGGGCTGGACGGGAGACGATGCGGCGGCCGGGTGGAGCGTACCCGCCGCGGCGGATGGTGTCAAGCCGCCGCGTTGCGCGCCCCCGCGGGGCCGCATAGCTTCCGCGCGGGCACCCCTACCGACCGCGCCCCACGCACCCATACGACCACACGCATGGCACTTCGCACGCTTCTACTGGCGGCCGCGCTCCTCGGCACCGCGTCCGGGCTCCGGGCGCAGGCGGATCCACCCTCCCCGGCGCAGGTGCTGGGGTACGAGCTCGGCGAGCGCTTCACCCCGTACGCCGGCGTGCAGCAGTACGCCCGCGCGCTGGACGCAGCCTCGCCGCGCGTGGAGTACCGCGCCTACGGCCAGACGTACGAGGGGCGCGAGCTCTTCCAGATGGTCATCGCCACGCCCGAGAACCTGGCGCGGCTCGATGCCATCCTCGCCGCCAACACGGAGCTGACCCGCCCCGAGACGACGGCGGAGCGCGCGCGGCAGATCGCGGCGTC